>NZ_JAUBUY010000044.1:0-52221 GCF_036705565.1 Microcoleus sp. AT8-B5 | reverse complement strand
GCTTGGATGGCTCCGACTGACCAACCCCACGAAAACTTCATCTTCCCTGAAGAAGTTCTGCCTCGCGGTAACGCACTTTAAAAAAATCAGGATTTGGATTTCATATTCATTTAGTTTTTTTAAATTAATCTGAAATCCAAATCCCTACTCCCTGGCGCAGGCGCGGTACTCCCGTGCCCTACTAGGGAACAAAAAACCCAAAATCCAAAATCTAAAATCGTTGGAGGTTCTACCGGGTGGTAACGCTCTCTAATTCCTACGCAAGCGGTCGCGACCAAGAATCCTCCGGGTTCGCTTGGTGGTCTGGCAACGCTCGTTTGATCAATCTCTCCGGCAAACTGCTGGGCGCCCACGTCGCTCACGCTGGCTTGATCGTGTTCTGGGCCGGTGCAATGACTTTGTTTGAAGTCGCTCACTTTATCCCAGAAAAGCCCATGTACGAACAGGGCTTAATTTTGATGCCCCACGTCGCTACTTTGGGTTGGGGCGTAGGCCCCGGCGGTGAAGTCACTGATATCTTCCCGTTCTTCGTAGTCGGCGTTCTTCACTTGATTTCATCTGCTGTTCTCGGTTTGGGCGGCATTTATCACGCCGTTCGCGGCCCGGAAGTTCTCGAAGAATACTCTTCGTTCTTCGGCTACGACTGGAAAGATAAGAACCAGATGACCAACATCATCGGCTATCACCTAATTTTGTTGGGTGGCGGTTGCTTGCTGCTGGTTGCTAAGGCCATGTTCTTCGGCGGTGTCTATGACACTTGGGCTCCAGGCGGCGGGGACGTGCGTATTATCACGAACCCCACTCTGAACCCGGCTGTGATTTTTGGCTACTTGGTTCGCTCTCCTTTTGGTGGCGAAGGCTGGATTGTCAGCGTCAACAACATGGAAGACATCATCGGCGGTCACATCTGGCTGGGCCTGATTTGTATCGCTGGCGGTGTTTGGCACATTTTGACCAAGCCTTTCGGCTGGGCTCGCCGTGCCTTAATCTGGTCTGGCGAAGCTTACCTGTCTTACAGCTTGGGTGCTTTGTCCCTGATGGGCTTCATCGCTTGCTGCTTTGTCTGGTTCAACAACACTGCTTACCCCAGCGAATTCTACGGCCCGACGGGCCCGGAAGCTTCTCAAGCGCAAGCTTTGACCTTCCTGATCCGCGACCAACGCTTGGGTGCTAACGTCGGTTCTGCACAAGGCCCCACCGGTCTGGGTAAATACCTGATGCGCTCTCCTACTGGCGAAATCATTTTCGGCGGTGAAACGATGCGTTTCTGGGATTTCCAAGGCCCTTGGTTGGAACCCTTGCGCGGTACTAACGGTTTGGACTTGAACAAAATCAAGAATGACATTCAGCCTTGGCAAGCTCGCCGCGCTGCTGAGTACATGACTCACGCTCCTTTGGGTTCTTTGAACTCTGTGGGCGGTGTGGCGACTGAAGTTAACTCGTTTAACTTCACTTCTCCTCGTTCTTGGCTGGCCTGTTTCCACTTTGTGATGGGTTTCTTCTTCTTGGTCGGCCACTTGTGGCACGCTGGTCGCGCTCGCGCGGCTGTCGCTGGCTTTGAGAAGGGTATCGATCGCGAAAATGAACCAGTGCTGGCTATGCCAGACTTAGACTAATCGATCGAATTTATTTCTGATTTGATTGTCTAGTTGAAAAAGGCTCCTGCTTAACGGCAGGAGCTTTTTTTTGATCTAAAAATATCTCAAAAAGCTGCGGATTGTCGATCGACTGTTCTCCGAACCCGCTAGCTGCAGATACAATCCTAGACCTACAAACCCGGTTTCTGAGTTAACCTGTTGAATTCCATGCTGTTTCTTTCCGTCAGCTCGTTCCTCAGCCAGGTTTTGCATCCAGAACTGAGATATTTCGGTGCGACTTTCATCGCTGGCGGTGAATAACTCTACAAGTCTTGAAACTTGACAATTTTAATCTTTTGGGGTATAGAGCTTGCAACGCAGGCTCTACAAAGTTTATATTTAAAGTAGAAAAGTTGTAATCCCACACAAATGGAAAGTTGCACTGAAAAGTTGCAATTTTAAGGCAGATCGCTACAGGTGCAAAACTAATCGACGATCGCCATCAGGATATTTATATTTTATTAAATGGCTGTGCTTGCCGAATTTTTTAACAGGCACAAAACTTTTGGGCCGCTTACTATTATTGCTAGGAAAGCAAAAAATTAATAATGGACTCATTAAAGATCGAAAATGTCAAGGTGAGGTTCGATCGAGCAAATTTGCTCGAACGCATCGCCAACCGCATTCGCCACTCTCTAGAACTACCCGAAATTCTCAGCGCAACAGCAGCCGAAGTTCAATCCTTCTTGGGAACAGACAGAGTAAAAATCTACAAATTTCATAGCGACGGTAGCGGTGAAGTGATTGCCGAATCAATTAACGGCAACCGCTTGCCCTCCCTATTGGGTTTGCATTTTCCAGCAGACGATATTCCCCCTCACGCCCGCGAACTGTTCGCCCAACTACAGGTGCGATCGATCGTCGATATAGATTCCGGGCAGCTAGGCCAAAGTCCGCGCCGCGAGGCGGTTTCCGGCCAACTACTGCCCGACGAAATGTACTTTCGTGCAGTTGACCCCTGCCACGCTGAATACTTGACTGCACTGGGCGTCAAGGCTTGCTTAGTAGTACCAATTTTTCACGGCGAAGAATTCTGGGGGTTGTTGGTATCTCACCACTCCGAGTCCCGGAGTGTGGCAGAAAACGAACTCCAAGGCGTTCAGATGGTAGCAGATCAGCTTGGCGTCGCCATAACCCAATCAACCCTCCTGGCCCGAGCGATGGCGAAAGCTCAACGGGAAGCTGCCGTCAACCGCGTCGCCGCAGCCCTTAACTCCCAGCCAGCGATTGAACTCCAAACAGCTTTGGCAGAATCGGTAGCAGCACTAGATGCAGCCGGCGGCAGGCTGTGCATTTTCGCCACACCATTCGTTTCCGACAGCAGCCCGGTTACGAATCTAGTTCCCTATTCGGATAACTCCACTGGCGAACTCACAGTCTACACTTGCGGCTCAGGGCCGAAGATGCCAATTTCGGCAAAATACCCGCAGGTTGAGCAATACAGCGTCTGGCACGAATATTTTAAATCCGGCCAGCAACAGGTTTGGGCAATTCCCGACTTGTACCAAATTAGCAGTTTGAGAAGCCTGCAACCTGCATTTCGATCGACCAAAATTCGCAGCATTTTAATCGTACCGCTCAGAGCCCGCCAGCAAATATTCGGTTACTTGACCATTTTTCGAGAAGAATTTGACACCGAAACTCTCTGGGCTAGACAGTTTGATAGCGACGCGCGGCTCGCCCAATCTCGGATATCTTTTGAAGCGTGGAAAGAATCAAAAACTGCCCAAATTCGCGAATGGAAGGGTGAAGAAATTGAATTGCTCCAAATTTTGGGCACGCACTTTTCTAATGCTATTAACCACTACCAACTCGATCAACAAATAGAGGAACTTAACACAAACTTAGAAAATCAAGTTCAAAAGCGCACCGCTCAACTACAGCAGTTGACCCAACAGCAGCAAGTGCTGTTTGAAGTGGTGGCTAAAATGCGGAAATCCCTCGACTTGAACAAGATTTTTAGCACGATGTCCCAGGAAGTGCGACGGGCTTTAAATGCCGATCGAGTGGCAGTTTACCGCTTCGATTCCGCATCAGAATTTAAGGACGGCGAATTCGTTGCCGAAGATGTTTTGCCAAATTTTGTGTCAGCAATGGCAGTCAAAGTGGACGATCGCTGCTTTGGAGAAAACTACGCCAATCTCTATTCTCAGGGGCGAGTTCACGCCATGTCTGACATCAGACAGGCCGGACTGCAAGATTGCTTTCACAAAGTCTTGGAGCAATTTCAGATCAAAGCTACTTTAGTTGCACCGATTATGAAAGGCAACGACCTTTGGGGGTTGCTGTGCGTACACCAATGTTCGGCTCCCCGCAACTGGGAATCTTCCGAAATTAAGTTTGCTACCCAAATTGCCGCTCAGCTCAGTATCGCCATAGAACAAGCAGATTTGCTCGCTCAAACTCAGCAGCAAGCAGTTGAATTGCAGCGGGTAGCAGAGCAGGAGCGAATACTGTTTGAGGTAGTTGCTAAGATTCGACAATCTCTCGATTTAAATACAATTTTTCGTACTACAACTACAGAATTGCGACGGGTATTAAAGGCCGATAGAGTTGGCATTTATCGCTTCGATCCTAGTTTAAATTTTAATGAAGGCGAATTTATTACCGAAGATGTTTTGCCTGGTTTTTCTTCGGCAATGAATGTAAAAGTTCGCGATCATTTTTTTAGCGAAAAATATGCCAAAAAATATAGTCAGGGACAGATACAAGTGCTACAAGATATCGAAAATTCTGGACTTTCAGACTGCCATGTTGCTCTTTTAGCTCAATTTCAAATTAGAGCTCAGGTGATTATGCCGCTGATGAATGGCAGCGAACTTTGGGGTTTGCTGTGCGTGCACCAGTGCAGCGGTTTGCGCCATTGGAACACTTCGGAAATTCAGTTTGCTACGCAAGTTGGAATTCAGTTGAGTGTAGGATTAGAACAAGCAGATTTGTTGGCTAAAACGCGGCAGCAATCAGTTGATTTGCAGTGGGCATCCGAGCAACAGCGGATACTGTTTGAAGTGGTGGCTAAGATTCGAGAATCTCTCGATATCAACGCGATTTTTAAGACTGCTACTCAAGAAGTTTGTCAGTTTATGCAAGTCGATAGAATAGCGGTTTATCGCTTAAATCCTGATTTTAGCGGTCAATATATTGCCGAGTTTGTAAAAAATGGCTGGATGAAATGGGTAGGGGAAGGTATCAATACGGCTTGGCAAGATACTTATTTGCAGTCAAACCAAGGCGGCAAGTATCTGAATAATGAAACTATAGCCGTTGACGATATCTATCAAGCTTGTCACTCCGAGTGTAATGTCCGTATTTTAGAGCAATTTCAGGTGAAGGCTTATGCGATCGCGCCGATTTTTGTAGGACAAGAACTTTGGGGTTTATTGACAGCATATCAACATTCTGGGCCCCGCTGTTGGGAAAGTTCAGAAGTTAACTTTTTAGCTCAGATTGCCAATCAGTTAGGCGTAGCTATCCAACAAGCCGATTTGCTCGCTCAAACCCGACGCCAAGCAGAACAAATCGCTCAAAGTTTAAAGGATTTGCAGCAGACTCAAGCTCAATTGATTCAAACTGAAAAAATGTCTGGTTTGGGGCAACTGGTAGCCGGGATTGCTCACGAAATTAACAATCCGGTTAATTTTATTTACGGCAATCTCAATCACGCTAGTGAATATACTGCTAGCTTACTGAGCTTGCTGGAACTTTACCAGCAGCAATATCCAGATTATAGTCCTGAAATAGACAAATTGAGTGAAGATATTGACTTGGAATTTCTGCTAGAAGATTTGCCAAAATTGCTATTGTCAATGAAGGTGGGAGCCGATCGCATCCGTCAAATAGTTCTGTCTTTAAGGAATTTCTCTCGTCTTGACGAAAGTCAAATGAAGGCGGTTGATATTCACGAGGGCATTGACAGCACGCTGTTAATTTTACAGCACAGGCTGAAATCTAATGCGGACAGTTCAAACATTGTGCTAGTGAAAGAATACGGCATTTTGCCTCGAGTTGAGTGTTATGCGGGACAGTTGAATCAGGTATTCATGAATGTAATTGGGAATGCGATCGATGCTTTGGAATCGCACAAGTTGCGCGCTGGTCAATCTGTAGCTCCTCAAATTAAAATCTCGACTGCTGTCGGTCAACTTAATGGTACTATTCCTAGCGCGCTGATTCGGATTTCTGATAACGGTACGGGAATTTCGGAATCTATGAGACAACGCATATTTGACCCTTTTTTCACGACTAAGGCAGTGGGAAAAGGTACTGGATTGGGACTGTCAATTAGTTACCAAATTGTGGTAGAGAAACACGGCGGTGTTTTAAAATGCAATTCGGAATTGGGGAAAGGTACTGAGTTTGCGATCGAGATTCCGCTTCGACAGCAGTCATTAGTCATTAGTCATTAGTCATTAGTCATTATTGTTGTAAAATCCAGCAAACAGTCAACACTCAACAATCACGCAGGGTGCAGCCGGAATTGATATAATTCATCTGGGTGCATCTGTGTTTATCTGCCCTCATCTGCGGTAAAAAAAAGAGAATTTATGAACCGCCCCGGACAAGGGATGCACGCTGATTCACGCAGATGCAGAGAAGAGATATATGATATCCAATCCGTTAGCATTGAAATAGTAAATTCGAGTTCACTGTTCACGGCGTTGACTGTTAACGGCGTTGACTGTCAACCGTCAACAGTCAACATCATGTATGAGTGTTACCAAAAATGATATGAATAATTCCGATGCTAAAAGATTTGGAATCAGGCTCGATCGTGCGTATGCGATCGCATAGCCCGGTTGCGGCATCGCGGATGACAGTTGCCTAAGTCCTGGTACAAAAAGATGCCTATTTAATTGACTTTCATAGATTAGTTTCCCTCTTTTGTAGTTCTTGTTGGAGAGTATTCTTGACACGATCGTACTCATCCTCGATTTCAGCCAATAGGGTTGAGGCTCGATCTAGTTCACCAGAGGTACTCATAACTTCTAACCTGCTACAAAGCTCGGCGAGAGGAGCTGCGCTTAGATTTGCACTACTGCCTTTGAGGGTATGAGCCACTCGCTTTAGGGTTTGAGTATCCGCTTGAGCGATCGCTAATTTCATAGCTTGTAGCAACTTTAGAGATTCCTCAAAGTAGCAATTCGCCAGCAAGCTCAAAATCTGGCTTGAATCTTGATCGATGCTGCTACAGAAGGCTTGCAGTTCTGTGAGGTTAACCGCTGGCATCTCAATTTCTGGCTTGTTGCTATCTGATTCCTCCTTTTGGGCCTCCTGCTGCGGTTCCGGGCTGGGTGGACACTGACTCAGCGCTTGGTGAAGAACCTCTACTCGAATTGGTTTACTGATATAGTCATTCATGCCAGCATCAAGACAAACCTGGCGATCGCCCTGCATGGCATTCGCCGTCATGGCAATAATCCTGGGACGAGTATGAGCCGGCCACTCCTGGCAAATACGACGGGTGGCTTCTAGTCCATCCATCTCTGGCATTTGTACATCCATCAGCACGACATCATAAGGCTGGCGATTCAGGGCTTCCAAAACTTCCAATCCATTGGCCGCAACATCGGCCCGGTATCCCAAACGCTCTAACAGCAGCAGTGCCACCTTCTGATTTACCAGATGATCTTCTGCTAAAAGAATTCGCAGTGGGAGTCTCTGGGCCAGTTTCATATCATCCTGAACAGATATAGGAAGTTGTTGTTGAACTTTTTTCGGTTGAGCTTGTAGCACATGGATCAGTATTTGATAGAGCTGGGATTGTTTGATAGGTTTGCTTAAAAAAGCGGCAAAGTGGGTGGAAAGCGCTGAAGAACTCGCTTCTGGGTAGCCCATTGAAGTCAGCAACACTAGGGGTAAACGGTGGCACTTAGGATGCTGGTGGATGGCTGAGGCGAGTGTGAGACCGTCGATTTGTGGCATTTGCATATCTAAAATAGCCACATCAAAGGTTTCTCCACTCTCAAGCCAGTTGAGCGCTTCGACAGCCGATTGGGCAGCTAGACTCTGCATCCCCCAAGTCTCTGCTTGCAACGTCAGAATTTGTCGGTTAGTGGGCTGGTCATCCACGATTAATAAACGCTTGCCAGATAGTTCTGGTACCATTTCCATCGGTTCCGCTAACTCAGTAGCCACAGAGGATGCCACAATCGTGAAGTAGAACGTAGAACCCATTGTGACTCGATTAAGGTTAGTGGCTTGCCATTTTTGTGAAGGGGTTCCTCCGATGTTGCCTCGGCTTTCAACCCAGATCGTGCCGTTCATAGTTTCACTAAGTCGCTTACTAATCGCCAAACCTAAACCAGTCCCTCCATACTGCCGAGTCGTCGAAGCATCTACTTGACTAAAAGACTTGAACAGTCGATCGAGCCGATTGGCTGGAATACCAATGCCTGTATCTTGAATGGCAAACTGGATTTCATACAAGCTTTCTGACAAGTTTCCTGGCTCAGAAATTGTTTTGTCAGAATCAACTAGAGAGGCTTCTACGGAAATGGTAACTTCCCCAGTTTCAGTAAACTTAATCGCATTGTTGAGCAAGTTAACTAGAATCTGACGCAGACGGGTGACATCACCCAAAATCAACTTAGGAGTCTGGGGCTGGATGAAGTAGCCCAACTCAATATCCTTCTCATCTGCTTTAACTGCAAGTTGGTCGATCGCACCTTCTATGCAATCTCTCAAGCTCAAGGGATGCTTTTCTAGCTCCAGTTTGCCCGACTCAATTTTGGAGAAGTCCAGGATGTCGTTGATGATACTCAGAAGCGTATCCCCACTATTGCGAATCGTCTCGATAAAGTCTCGCTGTTGAGCCTTGAGTTCTGTATCCAGCAGTAGTCCCGTCATACCAATAACCGCATTCATGGGAGTGCGAATTTCATGGCTCATCATCGCCAGAAACTCACTTTTGGCTCGGTTCGCAGCTTCTGCTTCCCGTCTAGTTTGCTCCAGGGCAAAGTTTTTGAGAGTTAATTCTTCTCGTTGTCGAGTTTCTTGCTCTAGTAATTGGGCTTGAGCTAGGGCAATTCCTACTTGAGCCGCGACTGATTCTAGCAACTCGATTTGATCGGTAGTCCAATGACGGTAGCGATCGCACTGGTGCAAACAAATGGCACCATTCGGTTCTCCTTGGTAAGAGGTTCGCACTGCTAATGTCGATCTCAATTTGAGACTGGTACAAATTGAATGAGCACAGGTGAGCAATGATTCGCAGTAGACATCCGGGGAGGCGATCGCTTCATCTTGAGCCATCAACCGTTTTGTATAAGCAGGACTGGCCACCAGAATGTCATGCTCCCCGCTGGGGGCACATCCCACTGCTAGATACTCTGCAACGACAGGAAACTGAGGCAGTGGATTGTCCTGGTATGTGCTAATTAAACAGCGACTCACCCCAAAAGTTTGCCCAATCTGAATAGCAGCCGTTGCAAATATCTGCTCAGCATTAAGGCTTTGACGAATTTCTTGGGTAATTTGCTTCAGCAGTAGGGCTTTTTGCAACTGTCGTTGTAGTGCTTCTTCTGCCTGCTTGCGATCGCTAATATCCTTCATGAAGCAATGATGTCCAACAAACACATTTTGCTCGTCATAAGCAGAGACCATCACCACTTGTTTATAGAAGCTAGAGCCATTTTTTCGCATTCCCCTAGCTTCGGCTTCGACTCTGCCCTCTCTCAACATTTGCTCATAAGCAGCCCCCATCTTCTCAACATCTTCAGGATGAACGGTTCTTTGCCACTCCATCCCTAGCATTTCCTCGGGCTGATATCCACAGATGGCAGCATAAGTCACATTGACAGAGATATAGCGTCCTTGAGGGTTCAGCCGAGAAATCCCTGCCACGGCATTTTCTAGCGCCGCACTCATTTGTTGCAGTTCCGCTTCGGCTCGTTTGCGATCGCTAATTTCAATTAGAATGCAACCCACTGCTATAGGATGCTCTGCATCCTTGAAAATGGGAAACTGAGAAACGAGCCAGTAGCGCTGGGCACCTGTTCGACTGGTTACTTCTGTGCTAATTTCCAAGTTTATGGAAGGTTTTCCTGTCGTTAAAACCTGTTGTAACAGTGCATTTACACCAGGAGCAAATTGCCCCAATATCTCATCGGTTGTCTTACCTAAGTGAGCCTCCACAGAGAGGCCATTAATTTCAGCTAGTGCCTCATTGATTTGTAAAAATCGAAACTGCCGATCGTATATACACAGCCCCACCCCTGCTAGGGAAGCTCCTTTAAAGAAAGCATTCAATAATTGCTCTCTGGCTTGAATTTCCTGCTCTAACTGTTTGCGGTTCGTAATATCGCTTTGAGAACCAGTCATGCGGACAACTCTGCCCGCTTCATCCGAAAGCGCTTGCCCTCGAGCCAAAATCCATTTGTAGCTCCCATCCTTGCAAAGCACTCGATGTTCTGTAATATAAAAGGGAGTTTGGCGCTGAAAGTGATCTTGAATTGCTTGCATCACCCATCCGATATCGTCGGGATGAACTCGCTTGCTCCATTCCTCTAATTGATTGGGAATTTCATGATCCTCGTAGCCCAACATCTCTTTCCAGCGAGCCGAGAAGAATACTTCATTGGTGTTGACGTTCCAATCCCATACCCCATCATTACTACCGCGTAGGGCGAGTTCCCACCGCTCTTCACTCGCTTGCAGAGCGACTTCTGCCTGATGCCGTTCAATTTCACTACCAATCCATTGAGCCATCAGCTTCAATAATTCCACATGGGCAGATTTAAAGCTGTCTGCACGGGGAGATTTACTAGAAAAGCTGAGGGTACTGTAGACTTTGCCTGCAACTAACACTCGTGTTCCAATATAAGCTTCTATGCCAAGGGCAAGATAGGCAGGATGGTAATGCCATTTGGAGATTCCTATATGTTCGATGTTTAGGGGTTCATTTGTGTCTAAAGCTTCACAGCACAAAGTTTCCTTAATATCAAAGACATCACCTGGTTTCAGGACTCGATCGGGCGATCGCGCCACCATCACCTCATAAGTATTATCTTGCACACGAGCCAAGATGCCACTTTCTAGCCCAAAATTCTGACATCCCATCTCAATCAACGCTTGGATGCGCTGCTCAAAATTGAGATTTTGGGTAGCAGTGACTTCATATAAAGCTCGTATCGCCGCCTCTCTTGTTCTTAGTTCAGCTTCGGCTTGTTTACGTCTCTTAATTTCAGCTTTCAGGGAGAGATTGATTTTGGATAATGTTTGTGTTCGTTCTTGAACCCGCTGTTCTAATGTAGCGTTGGCGTGTTTAATCTCCCTAAATTTTTGATTAAGCACGATTCCCATCAATTGAAAATTTCTAGCAAGCTCATTGATTTCTGTAACAGAGCTATGTTTCCATTCAAATGTTTCTTCTGAAAGCTTGTTGGGTAAGTCAGTTGTCGCAATAGCTAAATAGGATAATGGCTTTACCAGTCGTTCGCTTACCAGCGTGGCAAACAAAAATGCCAACATTGTGATGACGAGTAGAATGCTAAAGTCAGCCTTGTAACGATTTTGTAATTTTTTGACATAGGGAGCGGCTGGAATTTCTAAGCGTACTCTCCAGTCCAGCTCGGAGCTAATTGTAAATTCCTCTATATACAGAGAGTTTTTCCAACGGATCATCGGATTGTTGCCATTGCTAGGAAGCCACTGCTGCAAGGTTCCCTCTAAGGTGCGAGTGCTGCCGTTCTTTGACTCCTCAAGACTGGTCCAAAGCTTTTGGTCGGATTGATTACTCGCAATGACTTTGTTGTTTTGATCTAGCAATGTAATGCGAACTTTCTGATTGTTTCTCTGGAAAATGTAGAGAGATTTTATCTTGCTCAATCCTAATGAACCGTGGATAACTCCAATAAAACGACCTTGAACTTGCAGGGGAACATTTAATCCTACATGAGGTTCATCCATTAATAAATCTTTGTGGATAGAAGTCATCCAAGGTCTCGATCGCTCTTGAGCCAGGGTAATCAGATATTTATGTTCTCTGCTTTCTTCGAGCAACCGCCGACGGGTTGGATTAAAAGGAGAAGAAGCCGCTAAAATTGTTCCCGATTCATCGGTAGCATAAATTTTGTCGAAATCTGGCAACAACTGCTCGATCAGGCTAATTTGTTGTTGTAGCTGTTCGGATGATTGAATCCCTGTATTAGCAGCAGTGGTGGCTTCAGGTATGAGCGATTCTTCAGCTAATGTATTCAAAGCTAAGAGATGTCGCTGATGCCATCTAGATATGGCGCTAGTGATAGTTTTTGCGTTGGTTTGTAACTCCGTTTGCACCGTGGTTTGGATTTGACTAACAAAGTACCTACCATCAAAAACTAATAGTATCACTCCTGGAATAAATACAAAAGCTACCAACAAATGAAAAATTGTTTGTTGTAAAGAAAGGGCGATATATTTTGAAGCACTAATCCACCGATAAATCGGCGCATAGGAAATGATTAAACTGGCAACTAAGGCATTGAAAATGCCGTTTACTGCTTGTTTGCACATAACGAGGATAGCCTGATTCGCATCCATCTGCATCATTTGACCGTAGAAAAGCCAAACGAGGGGCATTCCAATTAAGAACCAGTAAATTCCATCGAATAACAGGATATTTGGCTGTTTGCACTTCTTGCAAAGAAACCCTACAAACAGAGTCTCCATCACCAAAATAATCGTGGCGTATGGATGATGCCAAAGGATATAAGTATAGCTGCCTGCAATTAGACCAGCCAAGCCTCCCCAGCCCCAGCCGAAGTAATAAGTAATAATTAGTATGGGAATACTGCCAAAGAGGAAATCAACCCCAAAGAAAAGAGACAAATTGCAATGGTTGCCCAGAAAACCGGCAGCAGTCAGAAGGGCGATCGCACCAAACCATCTTTGATCACGCACTCAGATCGACCCTCCCATAAACTTCTAGAATTGCTACTTGCTGAATATGAACTGATTCTGATAAAAAATCTTCGTAGAGGCACTCTCGTTATTTCCCTGACAGTTTCCATGAAGGTCGCAGAACCGCTTATTTAGGCTTTAAGACTAAAATCAAGGCTTACTCATGTAGGAGTTGAGTTCTCGATCGACTTTTTTTAATATGGTTCACGAACCAATCTATAGCAATCCTAAATGATTCGTGTAATTCTTGTAGGGGCAAACCCCCCGTGGTTGCCCCGATGCAGGTTGGGGTAGGCACGGGGAGTAGGGGTAGCACTACCCCTACATATTTTTACAAATGATGCGAGGATTGCTATAGCAATTGTTCATTAAGCTTAATGACTAACGAAAGGCTCGATCCTTTGATTTTCAGCTCTTGTTTAACTTCACTCAGTGCTTTAATAAATTTGGTATGCGCCGCTGCATTGTTAGATGCAACCGGGCATTTGTATCTTTGCCTAAAAAAATCTTCAAACTCTAATTTTTGTGCTATGTACAAGTCTAAAAAATCTACAATACCTTTTATTTCTTCCTGGCCACGGTTTGCCAACATGGCATTCACTAAGCTATTGAGTTGCTCAATCAATTGTTTATGGTGGTGGCCAATTTTTGGAATAACAATTATTAAGCAATCCTTCCAAATGACGAGAGGCATAGTTTTTACCCTGATGATTTAACGGGTGAATTCATTGACTGTATGAATCTTGGTGCAAAAAGTATTACGACCTTTGTCTTTGGCTTGATAAAGTGCTGCATCGGCAGCAGCAATTAAAGTTTCAGGCCGACTCTCTTGGGTAGGAATTACACTGGTAATACCGAAGCTGAGCGTAATGCAATGATGCGGAGAACTCTTATGGACTATTGCTAAAGCTTGGATGCGATCCTGCATTTGCTTAACGATTTGGACGGCTCCCTCAAGCTCGGTGTCGGATAAAATCACTACAAATTCTTCACCTCCATAACGTGCTACTAAATCTCCAGCTCGATTAATACTGCGATTGAGAGTTGCCGCAACTTGCTTTAAACATAGATCCCCTGCTTGGTGTCCATAAGTATCGTTGTAAGGCTTGAACAAATCTATATCACACAAAATCAGTGACAAAGGAGTTTGCTGCCTCGTCATGCGTCGCCACTCCTCCTCTAGCTGTTGGTCAAACTGACGGCGATTGGCAATCTGAGTCAAACCGTCAATTGACGCGAGGTATTTTAATTGTCGATTGGCGGCTTCTAGCTGTTTGTAAAGTAGGGTTTGTTGCTGTTGCAAATGGAATTGCTGAATCAACCGTCGTACTCTCTGTCGCAGAACAGCCCAGTGAATGGGCTTAGTGATATAGTCAGCAGCTCCCGCTGCAAACGCTCGATCGACAGATTCTTTGTCTTCTAAGCTAGTAATCATCAAAATAGGTGGGCGATCGCTCTCAGGCACTTCAGATAATTTTTGACAACAAGCAAAACCATCCATAGTAGGCATCACTGCATCTAGCAGGATCAAGTCTGGATGTACTTCCTCATAAGCTGCTAGCCCTGTCAACCCATCCGTAGCTTCGGCCACTCGGTATTTTTCCTTCTGTAAATACAGTCGAAGTTGTAAACGCATCAAGGCATCGTCATCCACAATCAGAATTAGAGAGGACTGTTCCGTAGATGGGTTAGTTGAAATGGCTGACTCTTCTAATGATTGATACATACGTCATGGTGTATCTCAAGCTTTGGAAACATTCTAGCCTAGCATATTTTGAGCTTGGGATGGAAAGTGAAAAATTGACCAATATGTCATAAATTATACACTAGCTAAGCTGCATCAACAAAATCCTAGGCAGCGTCGGGTTTGTTAAACCAACAGCCACAGTCTACTTAAAATTTATCGCTTTTTTTGGGGATATAAAGTCTGGTAACTTGCGCTAATTTTTGTAAATATGTAATTATTTTTGGGAGCATTAAACACTTTTTACAAAGTCGAGCGATCTTTGACGAACGATCGCCAGTTATCCCGCGATCGCCCGTGGAATAATATGCTATATTTCTCAACTTAATTCAGCCTTTTTCAGGTGCATCAAATTCTTACCTCATCTTTGAGCGATCGTCCGAGCTATTTTTGGGGAATACATCTGATGGTCACACGATCCCGTATAGATTCGCCCTTGGTTGAGCGTTTGTTCGCACCAGGCAGCTCTGACTGCAAAAAGGCGTAAGCTTTGTTAAGAAACATTTATAGCGTTTTGCGCGCTCTCGGATAGGTTGTTTCTCTGCTTTCTCCCAATAATCGCCCCAAATAGTGTCTAAACTCCTGTCTTTGGGCTTGAGTAGGAAACACATCGTCAAAGCGTTGACACTATCTTTCAAAGCATGGGATCATGGATGTCCCAAGTGTTGATCTCATCAGATTCCATCAGGAAAGACACTAACCTCAAAAGTTGACTCTATATATCTTAGCTCTATTTCTCACTCTATTTTGGGCTAAAGTCCCACTATTAAAAATAGAAGCTATACTATAATCACTGGAAACAGTAAATTAACTTAATGGAGATCACTGACTATGGAAGTAGCACTGCCTGATTTTTCTCAAAGCTTTCAAAAAACGAAAGAAGTTTGGACTGAGCAAGTCGAAAAAGCAGTGAATTCTACTTCAGAAGCAACAGCACAAGCTAAATATTCTCTCTCCGAAACTGCGTCTCAGGCAAAAGAAGCTCTTACTCAAACTACAAATTCTGCCGTTAATACTGTTAATCAAGCTACGAACAATGCTTTAGGTAATGTAGCGGAGAAAACCGAAAAAGCGAGACTTTCTATATCGGAAATTGCGAATCAAGCAGTTAGTCGCGTCAGTGAAAGTACCAACAAAGCTGTTAATGCTGTTTCTCAGTCCGCGGCAACTGCTAAAGAAACTATTAATCAAACTACTAACTCTGCGCTCAATACTCTGAATCAAAGCACTAGCCAAGCTGTAGAGAGTGTAAATCAAGCTACAGAAAAGGCTAAGGCTTCATTAGAAGATAGCATTAACAAGGCGGGAAATATGAGCGATGCCGCTTCAGATGCCATCAAAAATGCTATCAATGGTACTGTTAAAGATTGGATTGACTCTCACCCTGTAGTCTTCTGGTTGGTGAGTCATCCGCTGATATCTTTAGCAGTGATACTGTTATTTGTATTCATTATATTGGGTCTTTTTCAGGCTTTAAGTAGATTTTTTGCTGGAGGATGGTTATTTGTTCTGCAAAGCCCTGGAAAATTTATGCAAGGGGTTTTGAGTGTCGGCTCTAAATCTGTAAGTAATGTCGGTGGAGTGGCTGTAAACTCATTAGTTTCACAGAATCCCGAATACAAAAATAATTCAGGTTTACAATTGAGGGGAGTTGCATCAAACAGTTTGGAGTCTCAAGAACGACTTGCTAATATTTTGACAAGGTTGGAGGCAATTCGAGAAGAGCAGAATCAGCTTTTACAAGAAGCGTCGGCTATTTTAGGCAACAAATTTAAGGCCGAGTGAGAAGGTGTGGGCCGATCGCACTTATGGTAAATTTAATACATCCAGGCTTTCCATCAAAGCCAGATCCATGAAGGCTTGTAGTCGATCGCTCAAAACGCCATGCCCGATTCCGAATTTTCCGATGATTTAAAATGGACGCCAGAAGCCAAGGCGAAGCTGAAAAATATTCCCTATTTTGTCCGGGGACAAGCTCGCGTCCGCATCGAGCAGTTGGCCCGCGAAGCCGAAACCGAAGTCGTCACCGTTGACTTAGTTGAGCAAGCTCGTATTGAGTTTGGGCAATAAGGGCTCGAAATGTACCCTAAAGCTTTACACTATAATTTGCCTGATTTTGATGTTCACAGAGCTACTGAGTCACCCGTGCGGAAAATAGTTATTGCTGGCAACTGGAAAATGTACAAAACTAGGACTGAATCCCTAGAATTTCTTCAAGGATTCATGTCCTGCCTGACGGAAACCCCAGAGGAACGGGAAGTCGTGCTTTGCGTTCCCTTCACTTCCTTGGCTGTCCTCTCGAAAAATTTGCACGGCAGCCGGATTAGACTCGGTGCTCAGAACGTTCACTGGCAAGAGTCTGGAGCTTTTACTGGGGAAATTTCCGGGCCAATGCTTAGTGAACTTGGTGTCCGTTATGTCATCATCGGCCACAGCGAACGGCGCCAATATTTTGGGGAAACTGACGAAACGGTGAATTTGCGGCTGAAAGCTGCTCAGAAATACGATTTAATTCCGATTCTGTGCGTTGGGGAAACCAAGCAGCAGCGAGATGCAGGGGAAACTGAATCTCACATTTTTTCTCAGTTGGCAAAAGATTTGGTTGGTGTTGACCAGCAGAAATTGGTAATTGCTTACGAACCGATTTGGGCCATTGGCACTGGCGATACTTGCGAAACGAAGGAAGCTAACCGAGTTATTGGTTTGATTCGCAGTAAATTGACTAATCCTGACGTGCCAATTCAGTACGGTGGCTCTGTTAAACCGGAGAATATTGATGAAGTTATGGCGATGCCTGAGATTGACGGGGTTCTGGTAGGCGGTGCGAGTTTGGAAGCTGCGAGTTTTGCTCGAATTGTCAATTATCAGTAATTAGGTAATTGCTAATTGCTAATTGGTAATTGTTAATTGGTAATTGGAACAAGGCAGCGGGAATTAAACAGCGATCGCCTACAATTGTGATGTGCCGTTCAGTGTTTCTCGGATCGGGAGAATTAACCTATGACTGCGATCGTTAAACCCAAACCCGCCTTAGACGAGTTCCTCAAACTTCCTGAAACTGAACCGGCCTCAGAATTTCTTGAGGGAGAAATCATTCAGAAGCCGATGCCTCAAGGTGAACACAGCGTACTTCAAGGTGAACTCTGCAAGACTATCAATCAAGTAGCGAAAACTCGGAAAATTGCCAATGCTTTTCCCGAGTTGCGCTGCACTTTTGGCGAGGCATCAATCGTGCCAGATGTAGCAGTATTCCTATGGGAAAGAATTCCTTTTTTGCCGTCGGGTAGAATTGCTAACCGCTTTGACATTAATCCTGACTGGTCGATAGAAATTCTGTCTCCAAACCAAAGCCAAACAAAAGTGCTGAGTAACTTACTCCACTGTTCGCGAAACGGCACTGAGTTGGGGTGGTTACTAGATCCAGAAGAAGAGAGTATTTTGGCAGTATTTCCAGGACAAAAAGTAGAACTGTACAAAGGTGCAGCTCGGTTGCCAATAATTGATAAAATTGAATTAGAATTGACAGTTGATACTGTTTTTAGCTGGTTGAGTTTTGGTTGAACAGTCTTGGACGCATTAAGACTCAAAGAAACCGGGTTTTTTACAGAATCTGTGGGTGGAAACGAAATATTGTCGTGAAAAAACCCGGTTTCTGGCTACCCGTGCGTTCAGTCAGATATCAAATCCCACGATCGCCATGACAAATAACCCAGAAAAAATTACCATTAGAAATAAAGTTTTTGATTGGGGAAAACGCACTTATTTAATGGGCGTTTTGAACGTAACCCCTGACAGTTTTAGTGACGGCGGAGATTTCTATACCATAGAATCTGCTTTGGCGCAAGCGGAAAACATGGTAAAATGTGGAGTTGATATTATTGATATTGGCGGTCAATCTACTCGGCCCGGTGCAGTGGAAATATCATTAGGAGATGAGATCGATCGCGTTATACCTGTAGTACAAACACTGCGACAAAAAGCCGATATTTTTGGCTCAGTTCCTATTTCAGTCGATACTACCAGAGCGCAGGTTGCGAAAGCTGCGGTAGAGGCGGGAGCTGATATCATCAATGATATTTCGGGAGCGACTTTTGACTCGGAAATGCTGTCAACGGTTGCTCAGTTAAAAGTGCCAATAATTTTGATGCACATTCGGGGAACTCCCCAGACGATGCAACAACTGACAGATTATCGGGATTTAATGGGGGAAATTGGGGAATTTTTCGAGAGTAGAATTGCGGCAGCAGTTGCGGCGGGGATTGACAAATCTCAAATAATTCTCGACCCTGGTATTGGCTTTGCTAAGAATTACAGTCAAAACTTAGAAATTCTGCGAGAGTTGCGAAAATTCCGTGTTTTAAACTGTCCGATTTTAGTCGGAGTATCGCGAAAAAGCTTCATCGGTCACATTTTGAATCAGCCAGAAGCGAAACAAAGAGTTTGGGGGACAGCGGCGGCTTGTACAGGTGCGATCGCAAATTTGGCAGATATCTTGCGAGTTCACGATGTCAGAGAAATGCACGATGTTTGTCTGGTTGCCGACGCTATCTTCAGAAATCAGTCTTGAGAAGTGGGAGTATCAATAACTTTCATTTCCCCGCCCTCAGAATGAATCACATCGGGCATAGAACCCATCAGCTCGCCCAAAGCTTCTGTCATGCTCCTGGGGTCCATAAACAGAATTTTGGCATTGTCGCTTTCGCCCAATTTTTGTTGAGCATCCAAGTATTTTTCTGTTACTAAGTAATTCAAAACTTGCTTGCTATTGGGATGGGAGTCTAAAGCTTCAACTAAGAGCCTCATATACTCCTTAGTGCCGATCGCCTTATTGACCATTGCTTGCCACTCGCTCTTAGTGGCGCGCTCCAATTCCATAGCTTCTTGCACCCTTTTCGGAGGTGTAATGCTTTGAATTTCTACGCGAATTACTTTGACGCCCCAAGGTTGAGTAGCTTCGTCTAACTTCTTGAGTAACTTTTTATTCATGTCATCTCGGGAACCCAAGATGTCTTGCATTGGCAATCGACCAATTTCAGCGCGAAACGTGGTTAAAACTAAGTTGGCGATCGCATTTTCAATTTGATCTATTCCATAATAAGCTTTCTCTAAAGTCACAACCCGCCAATACACCACGGCATCGACTTCTAGAGCCACATTATCTCCCGTGATTGCTGACTGAGGTTTAATATCTAAAACTCTTTCACGGGTTGTGTCCACGCAGACGACTTTTTCGACCAGGGGACTGATAAAGTGGAATCCTGGCTTGAGGGTGCGCTTGTATTGACCCAAACGTTCCACTAAAGCTTCGTCGCCACCGCTGACTATTTTGACGCTTGAGTTAACAGCGTAGCCGAGGATGAGCGCAAAGAGCATGGTAAGAATAGACTGCCCCATTTCTATTTTCCTGCTAAGGTTGACTGAGAATCGATCGGAATTCTACTCTAATTTAACTCAAACTCGGCCCCGCAGTGCTAAAATATCTCGACTGTTGCGACAAGGTAAATTATTTTTTGTAAATTCCCGGAACAACCCGACCAAACAGGATACCATAGGAGATGCCAGCAAAAAACAACCATCATGACTCGCTTGAGTCACCCCCCGAGAAGCCTGTAAACTCCTCTCGGTTTCCCAAAAGACCCTTAGAAACTGGGACGAAGCAGGAAAAATCAAGACAATTAGAACTCCTACCAACCAGCGACGTTACGACATTGACTCAGTGTTCAGTGACGGACTCCATCCAAGAATCACCGCCCTCTACTGCCGAGTTAGCAGGGCCACACAAAAAGAAGACCTCAACCGACAAATCAGCTACCTCCAAGGAATCTACCCGCAAGGCCAAGTCTTCCAAGATATCGGAGGGGGACTCAATTTCAAAAGAAAAAGTCTTCTTGCCCTTTTGGGACAAGTCATGTCAGGAACTATCAGCCCAATTGTGGTCTTCCACCTTGACCGACTCGCAAGGTTTGGTTGTGACCTCATCAGAGGGGTGTGCGAACAAAACGATTGCAAACTCGTGGTTCTCGGTCGCACAGAACTATCTCCAGAAAGAGAAATCATTGAAGATATCCTTGCCATCATCCACGTATTCAGTTGCCGATTGTACGGACTCCGCAAGTACAAATCTACTATCAAAGAAGATCCGAGTTTACCCGGAAACGAAATTAGCAGCAACCTGGAGAACTTGGATAGCTGCTAGTCGGTGGTGTTACAACCAAGCAATTGCTATCCTCAAAACCCAGAAAATTGGTAAATACGCTCTGCGAAAGCAGATTATGGATAGCGCGCCAGATTGGGTAAAACTACAACCTTACAATCCCAGACAGCTAGCAGTATTTCAAGCATTTGAAGCCCACAAAGCTGCTAAAAAGTCGGGAGGTTCAGCTAAATTCAGAACCTGTCGAGATACGTCTCAAACCATTAGATTTCAAACTGACAACTGGAAATCAAGTACGTTTTACCCTCAAGGGACCAAAGGCTTAAGCTTTAAGTCAGCAGAACCAATTTTGGATGTCATGCAGCACGAGCCAAGCCTAAGCTTAATTAACGGTCAGTGGTTTGTAAGTTATGCAGTCAAGCAAAGCAAGCCTGCTGCGACAGACTCAAGACTGGCTGTGGCACTCGACCCCGGTGTAAGAACTTTTATGACGGGTTTCGACGGGCAGGAGGTACTAGAGGTGGGCAAGTATGATATTGGCAGAATCTACCGTCTTGCTAGGCATCTAGATAAAATAATGAGTCGAATCGGCAACAGCAAGGGGAGAAGTTTTAAACGACTTCGCTATTGCTTGAGAAAAGCTGCATCTAAAATCAGAAACCAAATTAAAAATTTGGTTTCTGAATTGCACAAAAAAACGGCGAAATATCTGTGTGACAAATACAAGGTAATCTTTCTGCCGACTTTCGAGACTC
This sequence comes from Microcoleus sp. AT8-B5, assembly GCF_036705565.1. Lineage (NCBI taxonomy): Bacteria > Bacillati > Cyanobacteriota > Cyanophyceae > Oscillatoriales > Microcoleaceae > Microcoleus > Microcoleus sp. AT8-B5. The sequence goes on along the minus strand of NZ_JAUBUY010000044.1, from coordinate 31,053 downwards.
AGCAGATGGTGAAGAAAGGCAAGCGTCGCCTGACTGCGAAAACAGCTAGAGCGATGGTGACTTTGAGTCACTATAAATTCAAACAAACGTTGAAGCATCAAGCAGCCAAACATGGTTGTGTTGTAGTAGACGTAACAGAAGAGTATACATCTAAGACCTGTTCAAAGTGCGGTCACATTCATACAAAACTAGGAGGCAAAAAGCATTTTGCTTGCCCCTCCTGCGGTCACAAACTAGACCGGGATACCAATGGCGCTTTTAACATTTTGTTGAAAGCTTTGAGAGATACCTCTTTGACTGGAATTCTTGCTGATTTCCAAGTCTTACCATACTCAGCAATCTCGGACTTCCGGGAATTGCCGGGTTAAATGTATCTGTTAATAACTAACTATTTCATCGGGTGGGCCCCATCGGCTCCGACTCTTACGGCCCTAGTGAAACCCAGGATATCAACAACACGTTTCGACAAAAGACATGAAAAACGATCGAGAGTTTCCCTGGTTAAAACCTTTGAGGTGGATTGCCCCAAGCATTTTGGTGGGTGCAGGAATCTGGAGTGTCGCAGCGGCCCAACCGGCCGGGGCTGAGACAATCGCCCTGCAACTCTCGCAAAACTTGCAGTCGCAGAACTTGCAGCCCCCGCGCCGCGGCCCTGCTGTTCGGGAAGTTATGTCCTACGAGATGAAGGGAGACGAACTCAGGATTTGCAAGCAGGAAGGCAACTCCGAGAAAAAGTGCCAAGTTGTAGGTAAAGGCTACACCGTGGGTTTGAGAACTGCCAACGACCTTTACGGTCAAGGAAACGCTGTCAATGCCGAAGCTTTGTACCGACAACTAATCGCTCGCTATCCCAAAGAAGCGGATGCTTATTACAAGTTGGGAACTATGCTGTCGGGGCAAGGTAAAATGAGCGAGGCGATAGTTCTATTCCAAAAAGCAATTGAAGTCAACCCGAAGCACGCCAAAGCTCACAACGATTTAGGCGTGGCGATGGCAAGTCAGGGGCAGTTGCCCGAGGCAATTGTTCAGTGGAGACAAGCCGTTAAAATTAACGATCGATATCCCGATGCTTTAAACAATTTAGGAGTCGGTTTGTACCAGCAAGGAGACAAGGAAAACCAAGCGGAGGCGGTAGCCAGCCTCAAAAAAGCTAAGGAGTTATTTATCAAGCAAGGTAGAACTCAAGCTGCTAACAGAGTAGAGAAAATCTTGGAGGAAATTAATTCGCGATCCAGCGAATCCTAAACTCAACCGCCGATCGCCGATTGAAAGAAAAAAAATCTTGGGCGATCGGCGTGAATCAGCGTTCAGCGGCGGTTAAACACCCCCAAAAACGAGAATCTAAAGCATTTCCTTCAAAACTTGTATAATCAAATCCCCATCCACCCGATCGCTCACAGCAGCCTCACCCAAGCGCACCGGCAGCACAAACCGCACCTTGCCATCCTGCACCTTCTTGTCCAGTTGCAAAGTATGCAAAATTTCCTCAACATCCACACCCGCCGGCAATTTGGCAGGTAAACCCGCTTTTTCAATTAAAGCAGACTGGCGGCGATCGTACTCAGCATCCCACATTCCCAACTCCACAGCCAACCGGCTTGACGCAGCCATACCGATAGCCACTCCTTCCCCGTGATTGATCACCTTGTAATTGGTCAAACTTTCCACAGCATGACCGATGGTGTGTCCGTAATTCAAAATCGCCCGCAAACCCGATTCCTTCTCGTCTTTGCTGACCACCTCAGCCTTAGCTTGGCAAGACCTGCTCAAAATTTCTGCCAACAAATCCGCCTTCACATAGCGCATTTGATCCAAACGCTTGCAATTCTCCAACTTCCCGAAAAGTTCAGCATCCCAAATCACCCCGTACTTTATGACTTCCGCCATCGCCGACCGAAACTCCCTCGCCGGCAGAGTTTTGAGTACATCCGGGTCAATCAAAACCAAACGTGGCTGGTGAAAAGCCCCGATTAAATTCTTCCCTAAAGGATGATTTACCCCCGTTTTGCCGCCGATAGAAGCATCAACCATCGCCAGCAGCGAAGTCGGAACCTGCACGACATTAATTCCCCGCAGCCAAGTCGCCGCCGCAAAACCCGTCATATCGCCAACCACCCCGCCGCCCAAAGCCACCATTGTCGAGGAACGTTCTAAGCGGTTTTCCAAAGCCGCACCGTAAATTTTCTGTACCGAATTTAAAGTTTTGTACTGTTCTCCCGGTGGTAAAATGCAGCTACTGACTTCCAGACCGGCTGATTCGAGGGCTGCTGTTGCTCTTTCGCCGTACTGCCGAAAAATCGACTGATTCGACACCAGCAGCACTTTTTTGCCCAAACTTAAATCGCCCATCAGACTGCCGAGTTCGTCTAAACCGCCCGATCGCACGCAAACATTGTAAGATTGTGGCCCCAAGTCAACTTTAATTATGGATTGCATATTTATCTAATTTAGATATTAGATTTTAGATTATAGTTCTTATATGTCTTTTTATTGATTGTTTTGGAGAAATTGCCATGACTCTTAGCGGAGCAATAACTTATTTTGGGATCTTTGGCGGCATGATCGGCTTGGCGACAGTGCTGATGTTTGGTCTGCGGGCTGTCAAACTCATCTAATTTGCTAATTTAGATGTTTCAACCAGAGGATTTAATCTCTGGCAAAAGTATCAGTTCGACAACGTATTTGCGCCAAAAATCTCTAGGTTTATCTGTAGATTGACGGCGCAAATGCTTCATTTCATAAAACTTTTGGATTGAACGATCGTGCTTATTCTAATTGACGAGCATCTTCAGCAGGTGGATGCCAACCACCTTCTACCCAAAACCTGCGCGATCGCCGAATCGAATCCTCTTCATCATAACGTTCATCATTAAGGTCAAGCCGATTGCAAGTTGCTCGACCTATGGGAGTTTTAGGGACAATATTTAGACCATCTGCTGTCCAGATAAAATGTTCTGACCACTGCTGCTGACGAGGATTAAATAATAAACATTCTTGCTGAGTTTCCTGGTCAATTCCGTTGGTAAAATTGTAGTGGCGTTCGTTGCAGCGACGGCAAGCTAATGCTAAATTTTCACTGTCATCAGATCCGCCTAGAGATTTGGGCATGAGATGATCTATGGTAAAGCGATCTGGGCTTAGATATTCTGGAGAGTGGCAGTATTCGCAGAGATATTTAGCTCGTTGTCGTATAAATTGTCGAGTGCGATCGGACACCATTTAGCTTGAGTGGAAAGTTGGGCGTTAATCAAGGTAAAAATTCGGGATAGTTCGATGATGCCAGCTAATTCTGGAATTTCATCGACAGTTAACAAATCTAGTCTTTTTCTCTCTAGCAGTTCTTCCATGCGAGATTGGAGATCGTCGGTAAATCTGAATAAGTAAATATTCCCAAATTCTACCATTTTGATGCCTTGGGGCATCAAAGAAGAAGGTTTTACCATTAATTGAGTATTCATAGGGATCGAAGCTCTCAGATACTCTTGAAATATTGTAGCTTATCAGTTGTCAAGTGGATTTAATGAAGGAGCGATCGCACTTGCTATAAAACACGATCGCTCCTGATTAATTACAAGATTCGTTCTAATTGAGTCGATCGCACTTGTGGCAATTTCTCAGCCCCAGTCGTATCAAAAACGATCGCGTGTTTAGCCGTCGGCAACAACCGCTGTAAAATCTGGATATATCCCTCCGCATCGCCCCGACGGTGGAACCGAGCAACCACCAATCGCTGCATATTTGGCAATTGTCGCACGATACACCAGGGATGAGTGTTTAATTTGGGCTTGGATGTTGGTATCATAGGTTGACATACTCCCCAGCCTGAAGGCGTGGGGATTCTTTACGCTTCATTGACGGACGCTACGCCCGGTAGTCTTACTCTGTCTCGACGTACATTTAGAGTCGTGCCGATGCCCCAGGCCGACTTTTTCTATATTTACCGAAGCGTTTTCATCTCGGTCGTGTTCTGTACCGCAATTTAGGCAAAGTATAGAACGCACAGACAAATCAATTTTTCCCCATTTATATCCGCAATCAGAGCAAGTTTGGCTTGTAGGTTCCCATCGACTAATAATTACGAACTCACGTCCATACTTTTCCGACTTTGCCTCAACTAAGACCCTAAACTCTCTCCAACCTTGCTGGCTAATTGCTCTAGACAGTTTACGGTTTTTAACCATTCCTGATACATTCAACTCTTCCAAAACGATAGTTTGGTTTTCGCTAACTACTTTGGTTGATAGTTTGTGCAAGAAATCTTTGCGAGTATCAGCAATCTTGTTGTGCTGTTTGGCAATTTGAATACGGGTTTTTCTTCTTCGTTTAGAGTCTTTCTGTTGACGCGCTAACTTACGCTGAAGTTGGCGAACCTTGCGGTCTACCGCTTTATAGCAGGGGCTTACAGCTTTTTCACCGTTGCTCATCACAGCAAAAGTTTTAATACCCAAGTCAATCCCGACACTTTGGTTTTTGGCGTCGAGTTGAACGGGTTCTACTTCTACTACAAAGCTCAAAAAATAGCGGTTAGCGCAGTCTTTAATTATCGTAACTGAGCTAGGCTCTGACGGTAGCTCTCTAGACCAAATCGGCTTGACAATACCCATCTTTGCTAAATAAACACCCTGCCCCTTGACTGAAAACCCACCGCGAGTTAGTCTAGCTGACTGACTAGAGGTGCGTTTTTTGAATTTAGGGTAGCCAACTTTTTGCCCCTTTCTCTTACCTTTACAGGAATCGAAAAAATTCTTGAAGGCTGCCTCTAAATCAGCTACCGACTGCTGCAAAGGAATTGCCGACACTTCACTAAGCCAAGCTCTTTGCTGAGTCTTTTTTGCCTGAGTGATAACAATCTTTTGGAGTTGGGCCGATTTAGGCTTCTTTTGAGATTGTTTGCAGATTGCAAGAGCATCGTTATAAACAACACGAACGCAACCGAACAACTGAGCTAAGCTCTGCTGCTGTTGGCTTGTTGGATAGAAACGGTACTGATATCTTGCTTTCATGCTTACCATGATCACATAATAGGGTAGCAATTGGGTAGCCAAATGACCAGAGAAAGATTAAGTATTCGCATTGCCGTGAGTCGGCTAGAGAAGTTGCGGAGAATTGCCAAACAGAAAGAAAAAACAATGACCCAACTTATAGAGGGCTGGATTGATAAACTTAAAGAGGAAAAGCCGTCCTAGAAGGACGGGGCTTTAGACCCAGTTTTTCGATAAGGGCGATCAGATACGTGAGACTGCGGATTCGAGAACTAGCCCAGAAGAGGGGTTGGACGCTCCAAGACTTATTTCGATCAAGTTGTTTGGAGGAGTGAGGGCAGCTTATCAACAATATCTTGAGAGTAATAGCCGATCGCCCGCTATCCCCTAAAATAACTTCTACTCCCTCAATCCAAAATCTAAAATCTAAAATCGAAAATCGATATGTCTCATTCCACCGATATCGTCACCCTCGCCCGCTGGATGGCCGCCGACTTCAGCAACCAAGCCCAAGCCTTTGAAAACCCGCCATTCTTCGCCCACATCCGCGTCTGCATGAGGCCTTTGCCGATCGAAGTTCTGGATGGGATCAGCTTGTACCTAGAACAAGCCTACGATATTGAACTGCACGTACCGTACCGAGTCCGAGTTTTGAAATTAGTCCCAGTGGGCGATCGAATCGACATCGAAAATTATGCCATAGAAAACGAAGAACAATTCTACGGCGCGGCCCGCGACCCGCAACGGCTGCAAGAAATCAAAAAAGAACAACTGACTCTACTTCCTGGCTGCACCTTTATTACGCAGTGGACGGGCAACAGCTTCAAAGGGTCTGTCGAACCCGGAAAAGGCTGCATGGTGGTCAGAAAGGGCAAAAAAACCTATCTAGACAGCGAATTCGAGATTGACCAAGACAAATTTATTAGCCACGATCGCGGGCGCGACCCAGAAACCGACGCCCACGTCTGGGGAGCCCAGGCTGGCCCCTTTGAATTCACCCGCCGGGCCAGTTTCGCCGACGAAATTCCGGGTTAATCCAAAAAAACAGAGTCCTTCCTGGGCGAACACGCGCTTATTAAAGGTTCAGAATGCACCAATACCTGGTACATTAACCCAGTATTGGCAAGCAAGATTCACCGTTGATTTATGAAAGTCCTGGTTATTGGTGGCGATGGCTATTGCGGTTGGGCAACCGCACTCTACCTTTCTAACAAAGGTTACGAAGTTGGCATCCTCGACAGCTTCGTGAGGCGGCACTGGGATCTGGAACTGTGCAGCGACACCCTCACTCCCATCGCACCGATTCAGCAACGACTCCAGCGATGGCAAGATTTAACGGGCAAGTCGATCGACTTGTTCGTCGGTGACATCACCAACTACGATTTTCTCAGCAAAAGCATGAGAAAATTTGCACCAGAGGCGATCGTCCATTTCGGCGAACAGCGTTCGGCACCTTTCTCAATGATTGATCGCGAACACGCAGTCCTCACCCAAGTCAATAACGTCGTCGGGACACTCAACCTGCTGTACGCCATCCGCGAAGACTTCCCCGATTGTCACCTAGTGAAATTAGGGACAATGGGCGAATACGGCACGCCGAATATTGACATTGAAGAAGGCTACATCACGATCGAACACAACGGTCGCAAGGATACACTACCCTATCCCAAACAACCAGGCAGTTTCTACCACCTGTCAAAAGTCCACGACTCCCACAACATCCATTTTGCTTGCAAAATCTGGGGTTTAAGAGCCACCGACTTAAATCAGGGCGTAGTCTACGGCGTGCTCACAGATGAAACCGGCATGGACGAACTGTTGATCAACCGTTTGGACTACGACGGAGTATTCGGGACAGCATTGAACAGATTTTGCATCCAAGCTGCGATCGGTCATCCTCTGACAGTTTATGGCAGTGGCGGACAAACCCGCAGCTTCTTAGACATTCGGGATACCGTGCGGTGCGTGGAATTGGCTCTAGCCAACCCCGCCGAAGCCGGACAATTCCGCGTCTTCAACCAATTCACCGAACAATTCAGCGTCGGCGACTTAGCCTCCTTGGTGCAAAAAGCAGGCATGGCAATGGGATTAAAAGTAGAAATCAACAACATCGAAAATCCCAGAGTCGAGAAAGAAGAACATTATTTCAATGCCAAAAACACCAATTTGCTAGACCTCGGTTTGCAACCGCACTATCTCTCAGATTCCCTGCTCGATTCTCTGCTGAATTTTGCTACAAAATATCAGCACCGTGTCGATAAAAACCAGATTTTGCCGAAGGTTTCTTGGAAGTAAGTTCAGACCTCTACCTGCGGGGAAAGAGCTTTTTAACGAACCGCGAAGGCGCGAAGGGCGCGAAGTAAGAGAAAAGAAGGGAAGAGAGGAGAAGGGTTCGCAAGTTCTGAATGGAGTTTGCTGTATATTACGATAATCTATCTTTTTTATCTCTTTCTCTGTGTCCTCTGTGTCCTCTGCGGTTAATTAAAAAAAATCCATAAGGTTTTTAATGCTGGCTTTTTGGAAAAAAATGTCGTAGAAATTCGCAATATTATTCTGTTGCTTTTCGTTGTTCTGCCGAGATTTTCAGCCAGTGCAGTTCGTTATTATTATTTAATACCGGAATGGGCTGCACTAACCGCGAGTTATCAAAATTACCGCGCCTGTTAGCGAAGCGCCTTATGCTGCGGAAAAAGAAATGTTAATTGCTAAAACTGCACAGGAAATTCACAGAATTAATTGCTTTGCCAAAGGTGTGGGATTGCTTTTAGGTGGGATAATTTTATCTATTCGCATTCAGGGAATTTGGATCTTACCCCAAAAACCTCTCGCTCGGAATTAGCGGTAGTGCAACTGACAGAAGAAGTGTAGAAAAGCAGCCGATCGCACGCCATGACTTACGCCCCCCGACACAGTGTATCCTGTTACCGATGACCTTGGCCTCTGGCTATGATTATCGGCTCCCTAAGTAACTTATTTTTATGAAAATTGCTCTGTTCACTGAAACATTTTTGCCGAAAATAGACGGCATTGTGACGCGCCTGATTCACACTGTAGATCACTTGCAGCGATCGGGCGAACAAGTTCTGATATTTTCTCCAGATTACGGGATTAAAGAATACAAAGGCGCACGAGTTTACGGTGTGGAGGGCTTGCCTTTGCCGATGTACCCGGAACTGAAAATGGCACTTCCTTCTCCGGCTGTCGGTCGCCAATTAGAGCAGTTTAAACCGGATATTATTCACGTTGTCAATCCCGCTATTTTGGGATTGGGGGGTATATATTACGGGAAAAAGTTCAACATTCCGATTTTGGCTTCTTACCACACGCATTTGCCGAAATATTTGCACCATTACGGTTTTGGAGTCCTCGAACCTTTATTGTGGGAATTGCTCAAAGGTGCCCACAACCAAGCAGAATTGAATCTGTGTACTTCTACAGCAATGGTGGAAGAATTGAGAACCCACGGCATTGAGCGAGTAGATTTGTGGCAGCGGGGCGTAGATACTGAAATGTTTGTCCCGGAATTGGCAAGTCGAGAAATGCGATCGCGCCTTTCTGCAAATAACCCAGACAGTCCCCTGCTGCTGTACGTCGGCCGCCTCGGTGCAGAAAAAGAAATCGAACGCATCAAACCAGTCCTCGCAGCGATTCCCGATGCCCGCCTCGCCTTAGTGGGAGACGGCCCGCATCGGCAAACCCTCGAACAATATTTTGCCGGTACACCCACCAATTTTGTCGGCTACCTCAAGGGGCAAGAACTCGCAAGAGCTTACGCATCTGCCGACGCCTTCATTTTTCCCTCCCGCACCGAAACCCTGGGCTTAGTGCTCCTAGAAGCAATGGCTGCGGGGACGCCCGTAGTGGCGGCGCGCAGCGGCGGAATTCCCGATATCGTCACCGACGGTGTTAACGGATATTTATTTGACCCCGCCGACGAAGAAGGAGCACTCGCCGCCACCAAGCGTCTGTTGGCGAATCCCGAAGAACGGGAAACCTTGCGCCACAACGCTCGCCGAGAAGCTGAACGCTGGGGTTGGGCCGCTGCTGCCGCACAACTGCAGCGCTACTATCAATCAGTGGTGTTTGCCCAGTCTGTGCCCAGAGCGGCCTAAATGTCAGGATCTGTAGCACCTTTAAACATCACCGCCAGCTTAGCTTCCCTGTTCGATCGTCAGTTGGTATTGAATAGGGATGTTTTCAAAGACCGATCGAACTTTTTTGCTGCATAAATTACCGTCGCTATCCTGCTGTTGCGTTTACCATTAAACTATGAGTAAGCTCTGTAGGAATGCCTTGCGCGCTGCTTTCATAGCGCCCTTTACCTGACCGGATACGGTCGCCGAGTGCGCTAAAACAGTAACACCGCGCGCTGGGGCCGAGCACAGAACGTCAAATCTACATTGCACTGTCGATCGAACTAAAGCCTGTAACCTAATTTTCAGGCCTTCTGTTTTGCGAACTCAAGTTCAGCTTGAATTGACGAACCCTCATCAGTATCGAGGTTGGAAAAAAGATCGATCGAGCATACATAACAAGCAAACTGAAGTTGCGTGCGCCACTTTTGAACTCACGATTCATCAAAGCGACAAGCGAGTGCCGATGCGCTTGCAAACAAATTCAAGAGTTTGCACCGCCGCCGAATCTCGCGCAGATCGACCTGCGGTCAGTCTACCCCTCTGAGCAAGCAGTTAATCATGACATTCTCCAATACTGGTAGCGTTCTGGCTACACTGACTCAAGTCAATTTTATGGGGGCATTGACCTCCCGTGTTAAGAGCTTGCCAGTTCCTGAATTAGTGTGCCTGCTGGACTTTATCACGGCTGAATTTCAGCAATTTATCCGGGCGATGGACCTGATTAACAATGAAGCACTCGAAAGTCTCTTAGAGCAACTTTTAGATGCCTTCACTGTGAAAATTGGTCAAATTTTGCAAGCAGACCGGACAACAATTTTTTTGGTGGACTCGAACAAAAATCAACTGTGGCACAAAACAGTCGATCCACTTACGGGCGAAGATGTAGAAGTGCGATTGCCGATGGATGCAGGCATTTTAGGCTACGTAGCAACAACCGGAAAATCGATCAATGTCGCCGAAGCTCGATCCCACGAGTATTTTAATACCGAAGTAGACGAACCACCGGGCTACCACATCGAGACCATCCTCTGTATGCCGATTTTTAGCAGCAAGAGCCAACAGGAACCCGTGGCGGTGGTCAGACTGTTAAATAAAGCTGGAGATGCCCCCTTTAGCGAGGAAGACGAACAGCAGTTCCAGGCTTTTGCAGATTCGATCGGGATTATTCTCGAAAGCTGTCAGTCTTTCTACGTCGTCGCCCGCAACCAGCGAGGGGTTGCCGCACTGTTGAGAGCCACCACTACTTTGGGTCAAAGTCTTGACTTGGAAACAACTTTGCGCTCTGTCATGGATCAAGCTCGCGACTTGATGCAGGCCGATCGCAGCACGCTATTTTTGTTAAATCGGGAAACCAACGAACTTTGGACAAAAGTCGCCAAGGCTGACGGCAAAACGATGGTAGATCTCCGCATTCCTGCTAATAAGGGAATTGCTGGCTACGTGGCTTCGACCGGTCAACCTCTAAATATTACAGATGCTTACGACGATCCCCGCTTTGACCCCTCTACAGACGGGCAAACGGGATACCGCACTCGGACTGTCTTGTGTATGCCGGTGCATAACGCTAAAGGTGAGCTGATCGGGGTGACTCAGCTAATTAATAAGAACCAAGGTAGTTTCACCCCTTCCGACGAAGAGTTTTTGCGAGCGTTTAATTCCCAAGCGGGAATGGCGCTGCAAAATTCTCAACTGTTTCAAAACGTGATGGTGGAAAAGCAGTATCAAAAAGATATGCTGCAAAGTCTTTCAGATGCAGTAATTTCCACCGATTTACAGGGGCGAGTTGTAACTATCAACGAAGCAGCCCTAGAATTGTTGGGCTGTCCGGTAAATCAAGCTAAAAGCAAACACAATCCCCAGATTTGGGAAGATAAACTGGTGAATCGCTATGTTTGGGAAGTTGTGCCGATCGAAAATTTGCAATTTCGACTCGAAGACAGTCTCAACCATGCTGCCAGACATTACGTTCCCGAACAAAGTTTAACGGTGGGACTGTTGGTGGAAAAAACGTTAAATTCCCAAAAAGAACAAGAAGAAGAACAAGAAGAAGAACAAGAAGAAGAACAAGAAGAAAGTTATATTCTGGCCGTACCCGATCGCACTGACCCTAATTTATATTACGCTTGGGGAGAAAACCGCGCGTGGACTGAGGAAGTAGCGCTGGCAGAATTAGCTAATGCCCAATCTCTATTTGCGCTGCGAAATTCTGCCCTGTATCACCCTTATTGTCCGCTACCCATCCCCGCCTCTCGAATTAAACTAATTGAACGTAGTTTGAATTTGACTGTCAACCCGCTGATCAATCCAGAGGGCGGCGTGCGCGGCGGTTTAGTGGTACTCGAAGACATCAGCCGCGAAAAGCGGATGAAAAATACGATGTACCGCTATCTGACTCCTGGAGTCGTAGATAAAGTGATGGCCTTGGGTGAAGGCGCCCTGATGGTGGGCGAACGCAAAGAAGTGACTATTTTATTTTCCGACATTCGCGGCTACACCACGCTGACCGAAAATTTGGGAGCCTCCGATGTGGTATCCCTGCTGAACGAATATTTTGAGACGATGGTGGAGGCCGTTTTCCACTACGAAGGCACTTTAGACAAGTTTATCGGCGATGCTTTAATGGCCGTGTTCGGCGCGCCCCTGCCGCTGAATCCCCCGGAAAGCCACGGTTGGATGGCGGTGCAGTCGGCTTTAGATATGCGCCGGCGTTTGAAAGAGTTTAATGATTCTCGCCCCGGCGAAGATCCATTTCGCTTCGGAATTGGAATTAGTTCCGGAGAGGTGGTTTCGGGAAATATTGGTTCCCAAAAGCGCATGGATTACACGGTAATTGGGGATGCGGTGAATTTGAGTTCGCGATTGGAACAGCTTACAAAGGAGTACGGATGCGATATAATTTTGAGCGAATTTACATACAGTTTGTGTCGCGAAGGAATTTGGGTGCGAGAGTTAGACAAGGTGCGGGTTAAGGGCAAAAATCAACCAGTTGGTATTTACGAGTTGCTGCAAAATAGTTCTGAACCCATTGATGGGGAAACCGTTCGGTTTTTGGAACTTTATAGTAACGGTAGGGATGCTTATATTGCTAGAAATTTTCAGAAAGCTATTAGTTATTTTGAAGCGGCTTTAGCAATGCGACCCAGCGATCGACCTGTGGAAGTTCACCTCGACCGATCCCTGAGCTATTTGGAAGTACCCCCGCCCGATGATTGGGACGGTGTGCATACGATGACAACTAAGTAGTAGATTATATTACATCCGACTGATAAAAAGTAAAAAGATTTGATAAAGTTGTGAGATATTCCTTATGACAGAGTTAACAAGTGTAAAAATGTGAAATCATAGGTTGGATACCATATTAAAGTTGAAAAAATATTTCCAGGCTAGCAATTAAATGAGTTATTTATCTGTTCCCAATGCCACAAAAGCCGATCGGATTCTGGTTGTAGATGACGCACCAGATAATGTTTTGTTGGTGCAGACAATCCTGGAAGAAGAAGGTTACGAAATTAGCACGGCAGAAAACGGCTTTTCGGCCTTGAGTCAAATTGACAAGTCACCCCCGGATTTGGTACTGCTAGACGTGATGATGCCGGGAATGGATGGTTACGAAGTCACTAAACGAATCCGAGAAAATAAGGAATTGCCCTTTATGCCGATTTTGCTGATCACTGCTCACGACAGTGCCAGCGTAGTGCAGGGATTGGACATGGGAGCAGACGATTTCATCCGCAAACCAGTCGAAATGGACGAACTGCTGGCGAGGGTTCGATCGCTCCTGCGGCTAAAACACAGCGTAGACGAGCGCAATTCGATCGCCCTCCAGCGCGAAGATTTTGTCTCCCGACTGGCTCACGACTTGCGAACACCCCTGGTAGCAGCCGATCGAATGCTAACTTTAATGCAGCAGGGAGCTTTGGGAGAAATTTCCCTTCCCATGCGCGACGCTTTCGGGACGATGGTTCGCAGCAACAAAAACCTGATCGCGATGGTAAATATGTTGCTGGAAGTATATCGGTACGAAGCAGGCCGCAAATCCCTAAGTTTCGCGGCCGTGGACTTGCGCCAGCTTATTACTGAGGTAGCTGAAGAACTAGCTCCCCTAGCGGATGCTAAAGGTTTGTCGGTAAATTTAGACTTGACAGAAAGTGCAGAAAGTGCACCGATTGCGAAGTATCCGGGCGATCGTCTGGAGCTACACCGTTTGCTGACAAATTTAATCGGAAATGCAATTAAATTCACCGACAACGGCTCAATAGATGTCAGCTTAAAAGCTGCTAATTCCCCTGCTTATACTAGCTTCAAAAACCAACCGCTGGCATGGGTAATTATAGACATCAAAGACACCGGTGCCGGCATTTCTCCCACCGAACAAGCAAAGTTATTTGAAAGGTTTAGCTCGGGAACTCATAAGAAGTCCAGTACAGGTTTGGGACTACACCTCTGCCGCCAAATAGTCGAAGCTCACCGCGGCACGATCGAGGTAAAATCCGAGTTGGGCAAAGGCAGTTTGTTTACTATTCGCTTGCCTTGTTAGAGCGGTAAGCTGTCGCGCATTTAAATTGTATATTCAGGGCGGGCGGGACGCTAGGGCCCCTACTCCCCACAAGACTTTGATTTTTTTTGACATACAATTTAAAGGCCGCAACAGCTTATAAATACAGCAGATTCGGTGATTCATGAAGTACAGTATCCGCCTTAATTGTTGGTACATTTTTATGTAGGGTGCGGATCTGCTCATGTTTAATGAAACTTGCAGATTGACTGGTGGCGACGCACCGATGCTTACGACAAGATTGTGTGTACCGCATATACATGGAATATGCTGTAAGTCTAACTTTGGGGTGTGAAAAGCGAACATTAGTACAGATAAACTGTAATTGTAGGGTGCGAAGTGCGTACCTAATCGAATTATGGTTAATTTACCAGATGTCATATAATGACTTGGCAACCGAATTGATGGCAATATGTCTAACTGTCCAGTGTGCGGTGCTGAATACATAGAAGAAAAAGCAGAGTTTTGCTCGATTTGCGGCTGGGATTTGACTCCCTACCCGCAACGTGCTAAGCCTTCCAAAACTTATTTAAAAAAAGAACAAGTTAGATTGCAGTGGGCCAAACAAATGTGGGAATTGGCCCGCAATCAACAAAATTGGTTAGCTAAATTTGATGAGTTGCAGGGGGAAGTGCAGCAAGGTGCGATCGCCCGCACACACATTCAATCTCAGTTAGAATGGGTTCTGTACCGCCTAGAACAACTAAACCCCGAATTGATTGTCAGCACTCTACTGCGACTAGAAGACAAAATCGGCGCCATACCTGAGTCAACTGCGGCTATCTCGGAAGTGGGGATGGACTACCGCCAACTGACAAAGCTATTAGAAACTGGAAAATGGCGCAAAGCTGATGAACACACTTGGGAAATCTTGCTGCAAATCGCTGTCAGGGAAGACGAAGGTTGGCTGAGTGCAGCCGATATTGACAGTTTTCCTCCTACAGACCTTCGCACGATCGACCGACTTTGGCAACAATACAGCAGCGGGCGGTTCGGGTTGAGCGTGCAGCAGCAGATTTGGGAAAGTACCGGGGCTAACTATACTGAATTTTGCGATCGAGTCGGCTGGCGAGTCAAGGAAAATTGGAAATATTACAGCGAGCTCTCCTTCAACGAAGATGCTCCCCCCGGACATCTCCCTGTCACCGCATGGAGACAGCGCGCCTGTTACGGTGCTGGTAAACTCACCGCAGCAGAAAACTTGGCCCGCATCGCTGCGAAACTCGCAACTGGCGATCGGCAATCATGAAAAAAAAAATCAAAATCGACATTAACTGCTATAATCAAAACGGTTTAGCAACTGGGGCTGTGGCTCAGATGGATAGAGCAAGCGCCTCCTGAAGAATCGGGCACCCTGCGAGGAAACTCTAGGAGTGAATGTGGTCAAATTTGGTGAAACCTAAAGAGTTTATGGGTTCCTATGACTCTAAGGCAATACCAAGCCAAGCCTGAGTTCAGGGCGATTAAACAATCGCCTATATGGAAATCAGGAAGGTTTAGAGACTAGACGGTCACCACCTAAAAGCTGCAAGCATATGGTGAAGGTATAGTCCAGAGAGTGGGGAAACTCACACAAATCTGAAGCGCTAGGTCGCCGGTTCGAACCCGGCCAGTCCCGTTAAAAATCAAGAAAAATTAACAGCAGGAGGGGAAAGCTTAAGTTTTGCCCCTCTTTTTTGCATATCCGCTAAGGAATTGGCTCCCAGATTTTATACCAACCGCCAAGGCGATTGGTATAAAATCTGAAAGCTAAAATCTAAAATCCCCCATTGAAGCCGCACCACAAGCGTAGAGTCAATCTAAAATCTAAAATCTAAAATCTAAAATCTAAAATCTAAAATCTAAAATCTAAAATCCTATGATCCGCCGACCCTTTTTTAATTTTTAATTTTTAATTCCTGTTAGTGGGCTATAGGTGCGGTATTTTTTGTTATGGTTCCTTTGTCAGTTACATAAAATTTTTATAGGTTTAGATGTGGTTAAGAATCAATTCAAACACGCAGCGTTACAAGCGTTTGAACACTTCACGCAGTTTTTGGTTCCTAGTAGGACTTTTGATGGCGTGTTGGTTGGGCTATCAGCAGGTTAAGAGCGAATTTCAGAGACCCCAAGCTTTGTTAGTTCTAGGTGGGGCTACTGAGCGAGAGGTGTTTGCCGCCAAATTTGCTCAGGATCACCCTGAATTGCCGATTTGGGTGTCGTCTGGGAGCAATCCTGAGTTCGCGGAATGGGTATTTTCAGAAGCGGGAATTGAGTCCGATCGCCTGCACTTAGACTACAGAGCGGTGGATACGGTAACAAATTTTACCACCCTGGTAGATGAATTGAAAGCTAGAGGGATTGAGAGCGTGTATCTGATCACTTCTGACGATCATATGCGGCGAGCTCAGATTATCGGCGAAATCGTACTCGGTAGTCGAGGCATTACCTTTAAGCCTGTGGCAGTTCCGTCTGGGCGAACCCCCGAACCGATGCAAAAAGCTGTTCGCGACGGCGCTAGGGCTATTCTTTGGCTGACAACCGGTTATACGGGTGCTAACTTCAGCCCAGCCAGAATGGAATAAACAAAGGAAAGCATTGAGCAAGTTTTAAATTTTTTCCATTCCCTCTGGTTTTAAAACTTGTCTCCTCTAGCGATTTAACGAAACGCGAAGACACTGATGACAAATGCGTAAAAGAAGAGAAGAGAAGAGAAGGAGTAGTTTAAAATTAATAGATGAAATTCAAAAGCTAAAGTTAATGACCGACCAAATTCTGCCGCAAGTTCTGGAGCAAATTTTGAGTGACAGCAAAACGCCGGATGCTGTTTTTTCGGCTTTGGTGCCGGCTTTAGGCGAGGTGTTAAATTGCGATCGGGTCTTTCTCTACCTCCGCAATCCTGAAACGCAAAGAGGCAGAGTACCTTACTGCTGGCGTCGTAACTCGAACTTTCCTGAGATTGGCGACGCGGAATGGAAAAAAGAACCCGAATCTTTAGGGGAAGAAGACCCTTTGTTTGCAGCAGCTTTGCGAACTGAACCGTCGATTTTTGTTGAGGATGTTGAAACAGCGAATCCTGAAGTTGTCAACAAAGATTTTGAAGCCAAAGAGTTCGGACATCGAGCTTTGATCCACGCTCACCTTTGTGCTGACGGCTTATTGTGGGGGGTTTTGCAGCCTTGTATGTTCGATCGCCCCAGAGTTTGGACTGACTTCGATCGCCAAGTTATCGCAGCGGTTACAGAAAAAATTTCCCCCTTAGCTGTTGCTTATGTCAGAGGCATCGTACAATCGCAATAAAATAGGTTTGTAACGAGGAGTCTTCGTTCTCACTACAAACCTGTAACGATGTTTTTTATCTATCAAACCAGCTTTCTTCGTAAGTTATACAAAACATCCTCCAAGCAAATCAGCGCCCCAAATCGTGCATCGCATTGATCTCGATCGCACATCTTTGAGTCAGCGCTTGCAACTCCTCGCGATCCGAGGAACCGGGCGCTTCAATTAGCTTGCCAATTCGCACCGTCAGCGGCACCGGACGCGGCACTGCCGAACCTTTCGACGAAATCGCGTGAGTTCCCCACAAACTAACAGGTAAGAGCGGCGCTTTTGCCTTAGCAGCTATCAGCGCCGCACCTAATTTCGGTTCAGTAATTCTGCCGTCTGGCGTGCGAGTTCCCTGCAAAAATACACCCGTCGCCCAGCCATTTTCCAAAGAGTTGATCGCCGAGCGAATTGCACTGCGATCGGCACTTTCCCGCTTGACTGGATAAGCACCGTAAAGCGTAATTGCCTGCTTCAAAATAGGAACTTTAAATAACTCTTCCTTTGCCATAAATGCGACCGGTCGCCTCATGCAATTAGACAAAATCGGCGGGTCAAAATCGCTGGCGTGATTGCTGACTACTACCACAGGCCCTTCTGTCGGAACATTTTCTGCACCGTAGATGCGGCCCCGAAAGTAAAGGTGCAGCATCGGGCTGACAATTGACCATTTGAATAAATAGTAGAGAAGTAAACTTTCGACTGGTTCGCGACTTTTGCTCACAGAAAAACCTTAAATTTTAAATTACATCGAATATTAGCCTATCAGTTCAGCAATCAAAAAAGTAGCACTACACGGATTTTGACACGGATACACGGATAGGTCGAGCGATCGGACTGTTTAGCTAATTGGCTAAGTTGACTATCATCACTGTATCCGTGTTTATGCGTGTCGTGCTGTTAGATGGTTTGGCGGTTGAAACCGCTTTGCAAGCTTCTGTAGCGCCCGAATTTATTCTGGCGAATTCTTTGCAAAGGCTCAATTTCCGGCCAGCATAGCTTTTTGTCCTTCCGAAGCAGTCGCGTAGCCCAAGAAATCCTTAACTGTTTGGCTAGGAGGATTTTTGTAGGCGTAGTATAACTGCCGCTTGTAAGGATAGTTACCCGCATCCGGCGTCGCACCGTTGACGGGAACAACGCGCACTGTTCTCTGATTGGCTACTTGAGCGAAAGTCGCATAGCCAATACCGTTATTGCCTAAAGCTTGCAGCAGAGGAGTTGTCGCATCTCGATCGAGCGTGGTAATATTTGCCGTCGTGCCAAACTCGCCACCTCCGAGCACTTGTTCTTTAAACGTTTGGTGAGTGCCACTAACTGCGGGTCTGTTAATTACTTTCATCGGGCCCGCCGGGCCGCCGACTTTCGACCAGTCTTGAGTATTTCCCTTAAAAATATCTTGAACTTGAGCCGAGGTTAAACCTCCTTTGAAGGGGTTGTTAATGCCGACTACAAGGGCGATCGTATCTAGGGCAACAGGCACCGCTGCCAAACCCTGACCTTGTTGTTGAGCCGTCAAAGGCTGCGATACCGCAGCAATATCGGCTGTTCCTGCCACCAAATCTTGAATTCCCTTTGCAGAACCGTTAGCTTTGGAATCAACTCTAGTGCCAGGAAACTTGGCTTGAAAGCCATTCTTAAGATTGAGGTTGATTGTCACCATACTGGTAGAACCTTGAATCCTGACAGTCGTACCCGCAGGAACAGAAGCTGGAAGTGCAAAGGAACTAGCTGCAACAGGCGAAGAAGCACCGCCGACTACTGGCGCGACGGGAAGTGGGACGACATCGCCTGCGGGTGTGGGAGTGGGGGGATTGTTACTAACATCTTGCGACGCTGGTTTGTTGAGAAAAAAGAACCAGCCGCCACCGGCTAGCAAGAGAAATAACAGGATAAAAACTATGGGGGGAGGCCCGCTCTTAGCCATAAAATTGTCCTTAGCTGGGAAGTTCTTTGTTGTTGGAGTCGTCTAACATTTGTAGCCTGCGATTAACTTCATCGTCTAAGGTCATATTTTCTAATTCTGCCTGAAGTCTTTCTTGGGGGTTCTCAGATATTTCTGCTAAAGCTTGCTGTTTGAGGTTGCGGCCGTGGACGGCGTTTTTGGCTTGCTCAAATTGCGATCGAGCTGAATCGATACTGAGGTCGTTGTTGACTTTGGATATGGCTCAGAGGGCTTCGTTAATCTCGGCCATATCTTTCATATTTTGCATATCGGTTTTGTAAGCTTCCAGACCCAATGCTGACAAGACTTGAGGCGATATTTAGGGATTTGATGGAAAAATGACAGGGAAGGCTGGTAGAATTCAATGGGGAAAGCGATCGTGTTCATTTGTTGTTACAGTACACTGCACAGACCGAACCAAGTAAATTGATTAACAATTTAAAAACCTTGTCTAGTCGGTACTTGAGAACATATTTCGCTCCTGAAATCAACCAATTTTATTGGAAGGATGTGTTATGGACAAATGGCTATTTCATCGCTTCATATCAAATCCTTTAGCATCGGAATAGTAAATTCGAGTTCACTGTTCACGGCGTTGACTGTCAACCGTCAATCGATTTTAGATTTTAGATTTTAGATTAAAGAATTGACTTGCGCGAGATAAATGCGGGGGGCTTGAGGATTTTCGATTTGCGATTTGGGATTGATTCCACGGATAAATCACGTGGCGGATACCACCTTTGAAATTCGTGGTCAACAGTCAATATCATGTATGAGTGTTACGGGAAATTATATCATGTGGTGGCGTGACTGTTGAACAATTGAAAAAATACATTAATGAGCAAGATAGACCTGCTGAATAAAGAGACTTCTTGTGCTTTGATGTCGTCATCCACCCGTTCATAACCTCATATCAAATCCGTTAGCATCGGAATAGTAAATTCGAGTTCACGGCTTTGACGGTTGACGGTTGACAGCGTTGACTGTCAACCGTCAACCGTCAACCGTCAACATCATGTATGAGTGTTACCGGAAATGAGATCGCAAGCATAGCTTTGAGGTTATGAACGGGTGCAATCAGGAGTCTTGCGCGCCTTTCATCCCACACTAACCTTCGCTCGGTATAGTGTGGGGATTCCCGTCTGTTTAGCTAAAAATAGATTAAGCGGGCAAATCTGCAAAACTGCTCACATTTACCAGCGCTAAATCGGGACAAGTCCGTTTGATCAAACCTGTGAGAACTTTGCCGGGGCCAATTTCTACTACGCGATCGATTCCTTGTTGGGGCAATTGCATGGAAATTTCTCGCCAGCGCACGCCTTTGGTCATCTGCTGAGTCAACCGCTGCTTTAAAGTGGCTGCGCTGGTAGTGGCTGACGGTTCTGAGTTCGAGAGCACCAGCATTTTAGCATCGGAAAACCTTGCAGACTTTAAGGCTAGTTGAAACTCTGCTGCCACTCCGGCCATCAGGGGAGAGTGAAATGCACCGGAAACATTCAATTTAACGGCGCGTTTGACTTTGATTTTGGCAAGCAAATCTTCTACTGCTGCGGGCGTTCCAGAAATCACGACTTGTGCTTCGCTGTTGTCGTTTGCCAGCACTACGTCTCGGCTGTATTGAATTTGCAGTTCTAGTTCCTGCCTGTCGAACCCGATCAAAGCCACCATTTGACCGCCGGAGGCAGTGTCCATGAGTTCGGCGCGGCGTTTGACTAAGCGCAATCCGGTTTCAAAGTCAAAGACGCCTGCTGCGTAGAGGGCAACGTATTCTCCTAAACTGTGACCGGCAACTACCGCTGGTCGATCGCTTTTTTCTCGCACTAAGTCGGCCAAAATACTTTCTACTACGAACAAGCAAGGCTGAGTGTAGAGCGTCCGAGATAGTTTTGCTTCTTCTTTTTGGCAAACTTCCGGGACAGACCAGCCTAAAATTTCTTTAGCGAGCTCAAATTTGGCTTTGGCTGTTGGCAAGTTTAATAAGTCTGCACCCATCCCGATCGCCTGGGAACCTTGTCCGGGAAATACCCATGCTGTTTTAGTCATTTTTCCGGTAATCTGCTAATTGGTGGTTGCTAATTGGTGATTGCAAAAATTATTTCTTTCCCGCTTCTAACTTCGCTCGCTGGTATCCGCTATCTTTCGGTTAACGAACTATCTACTCGCGACTCACAACTATAACATATAATTGCGATTTTAACCAGGTTTATATTTTTTTTGCTACTTTAATTTAATTAATAGCCGTAACAAAATTTTTAACCTTCAAGCCGGGGAAAGTCGATCGAAGAATAGAGGATTTTCAATCTCAGGGCGGGCTTGTCAAGAACTCCTGTCCCGAGGGAGTACGGCTGCGCCCCTTGCCCTATGTATGGCTTGTTAAAGGATTTGTATTATGCAACGGTCGCACTCCCCACAATCATTAGCCAAAGTTTAAAGCCGCCAAACATTATACCAGTTCCCAAAAAGAATGAAACTGCTTTACCAGCTCCAAACCCATAGTTCCTCAGTAATTCCCCATCTAAAATCGAAAATCGCCAATCGAAAATCAAAAATGGTATTACCATGATTCCCCAATCGAAAATCGCCAATCGAAAATCGAAAATCGCTTTACCTTCCCCATTGAAAAATCGCAGCCCCCCAAGTCAAACCTGCACCGAAACCAGCAGCAGCAATAGTATCGCCCGCTTTAACTTTACCCATACGCACGGCTTCGTCTAAGGCAAGGGGAATTGAAGCCGCTGAGGTATTGCCGTAATTCGCCAAATTGCTGATTACTTTTTCGGGGGGAATCTTTAGCCTTTGGGCAACTGCATCAAGAATCCGCTGATTGGCTTGGTGCAACAACAGCCAGTCAATTTCGGCGACGTTGACATTTGCCCGAAACATAGCTTTTTCTATGACTTCCGGCACTTTTCTCACGGCAAAGCGATAGATTTCTTGACCATTCATTGTGATGGGTTCAAATCCGCCAACTCCGACGCTGACGCCCTCAATTAATTCTTTTGACTCGGCTTTGTAAGCCAAATTGAGAGACGAATTTTGTGTGCCGTCGCTGCGAATTTCAAATCCCAAAAAGCGATCGACTTCTGAAGCTTGTAATACCACCGCACCTGCACCGTCTCCAAATAGAATGCAAGTACCCCGATCCGACCAATTCACCCAGCGAGACAAAATATCTGCTCCGATTAGCAAAACATTTTGATACACCCCTGTGCGAATGAACTGCGAGGCTGTCACTAAACCAAAAACAAAGCCCGAACAAGCTGCTGTCAAATCAAAAGCCACAGCTTTTGTCGCGCCCAACTGATATTGAATTTTACTGGCAGTGCCAAACAAATCGTCAGGACTGGAAGTTGCCAAAATAATTAAATCGATATCTGTCGGCGAAATTTCTGCCATGGCGATCGCCTTTTGAGATGCCTCTGTGGCTAAATCGCACAAAGAAGTGCGATCGTCCGCCAGCCTGCGGGAGCGAATACCCGTCCGCGCGCCAATCCACTCGTCATTCGTTTCTACTATCTGACTCAAACCGTTATTATCCAGCGAAACCTGCGGTGTACAAGAACCGCTACCCGTGACGGCAATTCCGAACCCTGATTGCTGCAACATTCCTCTCCATTTACTCGCTGTTCGATAGAGAAATTAAAAATTAAAAACTACCAATTAAAATTATTTTTTAAACTGCTGAAATTACTTTTTTTTAAGCAAAACAGTTGGTTTAAGCTGACATTTTTAATTTTACATTTTTAATTTTTAATTCCTACTTACTGCCTCTAGTTCACAGCTTCTTGTTCCAGAGCGCTTTGGTTATTGGACGATCGAATTCGCTCCAGCACTTGGTTGTCAACAGCCTCCTTCGCCAAACGAATGGCATTGAAAATTGAAGCAGCTTGAGACGAACCGTGGCTGATAATGCAAACTCCAGCAACGCCCAACAGCAAACCGCCGCCGTGTTCAACGTGGTCTACCCGCTGCTTGAATCCTTGCAAGCTTTTTTGCAGCATAGGGTCGTTAATTTGATGTTGGAGTCCTTTGACCAACTCTTCCTTAAGCACCTGGACTACGACTTCGCCCACTGCTTCCGCAAACTTCAACAACACGTTGCCGACAAACCCGTCGCAGACAATCACGTCGAATTTCCCCGACAGCACGTCGCGGCCTTCGGCATTGCCCACAAAAGGAATGTTCGGGTTGTCCACCAATAACTGGTGAGTTCGCACTGCGGCGTCGTTGCCTTTAGAAGGTTCTTCGCCAATGTTGAGCAGGCCGATTTTAGGTTCGGCGACGCCGAGAACGCACTGGCTGTAAATAGTTCCCATAAGAGCGAACTGCTCCAAAAATTTGGGGCGGCAGTCCACATTAGCGCCAACATCGAGAATAAGTACAGAGCTGCCCGGTATCATTGTCGGCAAAACCGCACCGATCGCAGGGCGATCGATTCCGGGGAGCCGGCCCAATCTGAGCAGGGCAGCAGCCATTGCCGCGCCGGAGTGACCGGCGGACACCACAGCATCAGCTTGCTGCTGCTTTACCAAGTTCATCGCTACGTTAATCGAAGCGTTGGGCTTGCGTTTGAGGGCACTCAAAGGTTCTTCGTGCATTTCCACCGCTCCTTCAGAAGGAACGATTTCTAGCTGACCTGTACAGACGCGGCCGATCGCGTCTTGTTGCCGGAGCGAGTCTTCTATTTGCTGTGGGTCGCCCACAAGCAAAATCTCTACGCCTAATTCTTCTTGTGCCTTAAGCGCTCCAGCTACAACTTCGGCGGGGGCATGATCCCCACCCATAGCGTCTATTGCAATTCTTGCGCGTGTCGATCCCATTGACCAATGTTTGAGAAACACTAAAAATTCTACCAGGAATTGAACCTCCCCACGTCTAAAGCCGGGGGATTCTTGCCCACCAATCAAGGCGACAACGGGACATTCAAGTATCCCTCTACTCACTCAAACAGCTTAAAGCTGAGATTGCGTATACTTTCTGAGTCCTTCCTATGTTTAAGTTTGAACGCTCCATACCCTGCCATTATTTGCCCTTTAACTATTCCAAATCAAGTTGGATCTGTCCGTTGCTGGGATTGCTCCATACTAGGGTACTTCAATGCGCTGCTTCGTAAAACTTACCCAAACTTGACTAAAGCCATCTTTAGTCGCAATTCAGAACTCACTTCCTGCGCTGTTGGGTGGTCGGCCATCCCAAGATAAGCAGGCTATCCCCCAATAGCCTTGGGTTCCCAATTCAAAATATTCAAGCTAGCATTCAAATCGCGATCTATTGACACGCCGCAAGCAGGACAATCATAAGTCCTCACTTGCAAAGGCATATCTTTTTTATGCCCGCAATTGGCACAAATCTTAGAACTGGGGAACCATCGATCTACCAGCACTAAGCTTGCTCCATACATTTTGCACTTATACTCTAGCTGTCGCCTGAATTCGTAAAACCCTAAGTCGGATATTGCCCCTGCCAACTTGTGATTTGCCAGCAATCCTTTAACATTCAAGTCTTCTATCTTAATTAACTTGAAAGTTTTCGCTAAATAAGTCGTCAACTTGTGAAGGAAGTCTTTACGAATGCAGGCTATCCGTGCGTGGAGTCTGCCGATCTTGTTGTAAGTTTTGCGTTGGTTGCGAGAACCTTTTATTTGTCTTGACGCCTTGCGCTGTAAAGTAGCAAGCTTGGTTTTCGCTTGCTTGAGCGGTTTTGGCGCATCAAACACTTGACTGTTTGACAGGGTGGCCGCATATTTGACACCTACATCAATTCCTACAGAACTATCAGGCTGTTGAATTGGCAGGCGTTGGGCATCAACACAGAAAGAGACGAACCAGCGATTTCCTTCTTTTGAAATGGTAAAAGTTTGAGATGCAAATCCACACGGGAGTGGCACGCGCGGCCGAAAAGTCCCCAAAGTAGGAATCTTGATGGTGTTACCAGCACTTAGCAAAACTTTGCCATTAGAAGAATCAACCGTGAATGATTGCCCGTCTCGGCGGCTGGCAAATTTCGGATGGCCGGCTTTCCCCAAACGATACCGACTGAACGCTTCTTTCAAGTCAATCAAAGCGTTTTGGTAAACACGAGAAGACAACTGGTTCATCCAAGCGCATTCAGGTTGTTTCTTGACGTGGTTGGTAAGAACTTTCTTGACTTCGCCGATAACCTTTGAGTCAGAAAAATTGCCCTCACCGTACATTTGGACTCGCAGGCTCAATCCTAAATTGAAAACAACTCGCCTAAATCCTGCGTGTTTTGCCATCAAGGTCGCTTCGCTGTTATTCAATTTGAGCGCTCGCTTGACGGCAAACATGGAACTTCTTCTCGGCAATCAACTGTAGATAAGTTTAGCAAACTATTTGGCACTTAAGTCCGACTCTGATAGAACTTGTTTTGTCACTACTTTACTATTTTTGACTGCAAATTGAAAAAATCAATGAAATAGTTTACATGACCGCAAGCACTTTAGTCCGGAAACCCCGGATTCATCCGTGGAGCGAAAAAAAAGCTCCCCATCCTCATCACTTGCCCCCGGATTTATCAGTGGGAGCGCTTTCTTCAATTCTTTAATCTCAAATCTAAAATCTAATATCGATTGACTTTAGGAGTAAAAAATGCTGGATTTATTTAGCTCAGGGATGATGTCTCTGTGGCTGGACATGGCTGGAGTAGGCAGTGCCGCGCCTAATGCTGCGTCAGTGCTGGCTTGGCGGGGAGGGATACCCGGGTTAGTGGTGGCCGAAGATTTGGCTTTTGGGCGAATAAATGCGGCAAATCCCGACTTGCCAGCAGAAGCGACGGTGCGGGAATATTTGAAAGAGTTGAAAGACAAGAACTTGATTGAGGGCAATCAGGGAATTTGGGTGCAAGCGGGAATGATGCCGCTGGTAAGTCAGCAGGGCAAGACGCTGATGCCTGGGGCTTCGCTGACTAAGATTGCGACTTCTCTAGCGTCGCTGGAGACTTGGGGCCCGGATTATCAGTTTGAAACGCGGTTCCGGGGAACGGGGCCGATTAGGAATGGGGTGTTGCAGGGGGATTTGGTGGTCAGCGGCGGGGGCGATCCGCTGTTTGTGTGGGAGGAGGCGATCGCCGTGGGCAATGCTCTCAATCAAATGGGTATCAATCGTGTGGCGGGGAATTTGGTGGTGACAGGCAATTTCCGCATGAATTATCAGTCCGATCCTTTGGTGGCGGGGGAGATACTGCGGCAAGCTCTTGAGGGTAGTAATTGGCCTGCGGACGTGGTGGCAATGTATTCTAAGATGGCTCCGGGAACTAGAAAGCCGCAAGTAACGGTTGCCGGCAGCGTCATTGCTGAGAAATTTGTGACTTCGGGGCGTTTGCTGCTGAAGCGCCGATCGCTTCCTTTAGCCGAAATTCTCAAGCAGATGAACGTCCACAGCGATAATGAAATAGCTCAGATGCTGGCCGACGATTTGGGCGGGGCAAAAATAGTGCAGCAGCAAGCGACTTGGGCCGCGGGGGTGCCGGAGGAGGAACTTCAATTAGTTAACGGTTCGGGATTGGGAGTGGAAAATCAGATGTCTCCGAGGGCGGCTTGTGGGATGATGCAGGCGATCGCGCGCAACCTTCAGACGACTGGGCTGACAGTTGCTGACTTGTTTCCGGTGTCCGGGCGCGATAAAGGAACTTTGGAATACCGACACATTCCGCGATCGGCTGTGGTGAAAACTGGTACTTTGGACACGGTGATTGCTTTGGCGGGAGCCATACCCACGCGCGATCGAGGTTTAGTTTGGTTTGCAATTATTAATCGCGGCACCGATTGGGACTCTTTGAGAGCACAGCAAGATATATTTTTGCAAAAATTGGTGCAGCAGTGGGGAACTGCATCGATTTTGCCAGTAGCAATTACACCGCACATTGACGGCGCCAGACCTGCCTTGGGGGCAGCAAATCGTAGCGATATTTTGGTCGGAGGTTAAGAAATAGGGGTTGAGTTGGGGTTCGGGGAAGGAGCACTGACAAAATAGCTTAGAATTGGAACAAGACTATTGTGCAAGAAGATGATCAAACTGCGATTGAAGAGATACGGGAAAAAACGCGAGACCAGCTACCGAATTGTAGCGATGAACAGTTCTACTCGCCGCGACGGCCGTCCCCTAGAAGAGCTCGGCTATTACAACCCCAGAAATAACGAAACCAGGCTGGATGTTCCAGCGATTGTCAAGCGCCTGCAAGAAGGCGCTCAGCCAACTGACACCGTGCGTGACATCCTGAGAAAAGCCCATGTATTTGAACAAGTCGGAGCCGGAGCTAACGTTGAATCCAGCACAGCAACAGTCAGCTAGTCCCAACTATGCTGGACTGGTTAAGTTTTTAATTGGGCCTTTTTTAGAGACCCCCGGCTCTTTGCGGGTTGATTGCGAACTGCACCCGCGCCAATCGCGGGTCTGGGTTAGGCTGGCTTTTGAAGATCCCGACAAAGGCCGGGTTTACGGTAGGGGCGGACGCAATATTCAGGCGATTAGAACTACGCTCGAAGCGGTGGCGCAGACGGCTGGTCAGTCCCTCTACTTAGATATATACGATGGCGAAGCGGGCGATCGTGGATCTGGCCCGCCTAGGGGCGATCGGGATCGCCCGGATCGCGATCGCCCAGATCGCGACCGCCCAGATCGTGGCTCGCGGGAGCCGCGAGGCGACTTCCGACCCCGGACGCCACCTCCGTCGCCGAGTCCCTTGGCTAGCAGAACTCCGAGAGAACAACCTCGCCGTACTAACACACCTACGTTTAGAACGAGCAGAAATACTCCCGGTTATTAACTAACTGCAGAACCCAGAAAGAATTTTAGATTTTAGATTGCCTGTTGTAGAGTTTGTATTACAAGCCCCGTTTGGTTGGAAATTGCCGGTTTTGCGATCGGAAACAAATGTAAAATTTTAAATTTCAAATGTCAGCGGCATCAGGTTAATCTAAAATCTAAAATTTCAAATCTAAAATCTAAAATTGCCTGACTTAATAGAAGGGAGATTTGATTTGTGCCTCAAGCACCAAACTCATTTGGGAGCTAAATCTAAAAGACGCCTTAGATACTAGGTAAAATCTAGTAAGGGGCGTCTTTTTGTTCGCAAATAGTGACTGGTTGAACGTTTAGTTGTTAACTTTTAATTGCTTATTTGGAGGAGATTATGTTGGCATGAATGAAAAACTAACAATAGAGTTACCGAGCACCCAAAGTGCAATGTCGCTGGCCGGTAATCAAGAAGAAAACCTGAAAATGATCTCTAAGCAAACCGGTGCTACCCTGGTAATGCGAGGGCAAGAACTGCTGATTTCTGGCACAAAAAGTCAAGTAGAATTGTGTCATAAATTAGTGCGATCGCTCTCCGACTATTGGAAATCCGGCAAAAATATTACCGGAGTTGAAATCCAGACGGCGCGCCAAGCTTTGGATAGCAACCGCCAAGGCGATTTACAAGACTTGCAGCGAGACGTTCTCGCCAGAACCCGTCGCGGCGAAGAAATTAGAGCCAAAACCTTCAAGCAGCGGCAATACGTCCAAGCAGTACGCACGCACGACCTGACATTTTGCATTGGCCCCGCTGGTACTGGCAAAACATTTCTAGCTGCTATTTTCGCCGTGCAAGCGCTGTTGAGCAAGCAGTACGAACGGCTGATTTTAACCAGGCCAGCGGTGGAAGCTGGCGAAAAATTAGGGTTTTTGCCCGGAGATTTGCAGCAAAAAGTCGATCCATATTTGCGCCCGCTTTACGACGCCCTGCAAGAAATGATCGACCCTGAAAAAATGGCCGATTTAATGGAAAGAGGCTTGATCGAAGTAGCTCCTTTAGCTTATATGCGGGGGCGCACTCTCAGCAATGCTTTCGTAATTTTGGACGAAGCTCAAAATACGACGCCGGCTCAGATGAAAATGGTGTTGACTCGTCTGGGCTTTCGATCGAGAATGGTAGTAACGGGGGATATCACTCAAACAGATTTGCCGCCAAACCAACAGTCGGGATTGTCAGTCGCCCAAAACATTCTACGCAACGTTGAGGGCATTGCTTTCTGCGAATTCTCTCAGGCGGATGTGGTGCGACATCCTCTAGTGCAGCGGATTGTCGCTGCTTACGAACTGCACGAAACATAGTCATTAGTCATTAGTCAGTAGTTGTTGGTTGTTAGTTATTGTTGTTTTTAATTACCAATAATCAATGCCCAAGGCTCTTCGGCCCAATGCCCAATTCCCAATACCCAATTCCCCAATTAAATTATGCCTAATCTGAAAGAATTCTTGGAAGCTTGCGAACAATTGGGCACGCTGCGTTTAATCGTGACTAGCAGCGCGGCTGTGCTGGAAGTGCGCGGTTCAATTCACAAGCTGTTTTATGCGGAGTTGCCGAAGGGAAAGTATGCCAATATGCACGCCGAAATATTTGAGTTTCACCTAAATATGGACAAAATAAAACAGGTGAAGTTTGAAACTGGTGAGGCAAAAAGAGGCAATTTCACTACTTATGCAATCCGTTTTCTGGACGAACAAAATGAGGCTGCTTTGAGCGCGTTTTTGCAGTGGGGAAAGCCGGGGGAATACGAACCAGGACAGGTGGAAAATTGGCACGAGTTGAAGGAAAAATACGGGGAGGTTTGGGAACCTGCACCTGTTGAGGCGCTTTAAAAAATCGGCTTTTCCACCTTTGAATTGCATATTGGGGGCGGGTAGGATGCCCACCCTCTACTCCCACAAGCCGAACATTTATTTTTGTGCAACAGGCAGGATGCGTGTTTCTAAGAATGGTAGAAAATATGATGTTTAAGTCGTTTGTTGTCTAATTTGTGAATTAATGAACCGCAGAGGGCGCAGAGAACGCAGAGAAGAGATAAAGAAGAGAAAGAGAGACAGAAGGTTAGTTTTTTGAATGTAATTAGGTATGAAGGTATTTTGGAGTTTTTGTTTGGTTTTGCTGGTGTTGCTGTGGGGTGGTGGTGCGAGGGCAGGGGTTTTGGGCGATCGCATATCAAGTTTTCCCAATTGGGAAAGCAAGCCTTCTATCGCTGTAGCTAAGGGAGATTTGGTATATTCCGACTGGATGGCGGGGAATTGGAATGTTTCTAGCACTTTGGTAGATTTAGCCGCTCCTTTAGCGCCAAATATTGTCACGCCAGGGTTTGAAAGCAACCGCCAGTATTTGCAGCAGCCGGTATTATTTAAAGTGCGATTTCAACCTGAAAAAAATCTTGGGTTAATTTCTAATTATACATTGAAAAAGGCTCAAAAGATTGTAGCCGATCGCACTTTTAACGGTTTGAATATTGCTAAGGCTTATTTAGGCGATGGTGGCGTACTTTCGGTGAAAGTCGATCCGACCAATCCCAACCGCCAAATTACTGTTTTGAAAGGGGAACGCCAATTAATTTCGATTGTTACCAGTCGGGGAACTGAGACGCCGAATCCTCGCGAGTTTGTGTCTACAGAGATTTCTCAGCAGATTTTTCGGGGAGAGTCTGATATTTATTTAAACGAGGTGGAAACAACAACGGCTTATCGAGTTGTTGGAGGCGGGAAAAATGGCGATTCTGCGAGTAAAAGAATTGAGGCCGATCAGGTGACAGCGATTTATTTGTCGCCGCAAGACCCGGATTATTTTGCTGCTGGGGGGCATCCTGTGGCTTTGTACCGATATCGGTTGGAGTTGGTGCGCGCATAATTAAGCTGTCATCTCGATCGGTCTAGCGATCGACTTTTTTCGCCCCTGTCTCTCCTTTCATCAGCTTTCCTGATGACCCTCATCAGTTTAACTGTCGCTAAACCCCTTTACAAACCTTAACGATAGGCGTAATAATATAAACATCATCCGAACATTGACAACCAAATACAGCAATCATAAAACCATGACAACAACCTTACAGCAGCGCGAAAGCGCCAACGTCTGGGAACGCTTTTGTGAGTGGGTCACAAGCACCGACAACCGCATTTATGTAGGTTGGTTCGGAGTCTTGATGATTCCTACCCTCTTAAGCGCCACCATTTGCTACATCATCGCCTTCATCGCTGCCCCTCCAGTGGACATCGACGGCATCCGCGAACCAGTAGCAGGTTCCTTGATGTACGGTAACAACATCATCACAGGTGCTGTTGTTCCTTCATCTAACGCGATCGGCTTGCACTTCTA
>NZ_JAUBUY010000043.1:0-53970 GCF_036705565.1 Microcoleus sp. AT8-B5 | reverse complement strand
AACCGGTTTCTGGCGAGAAATCCAGAAGAAACCCGGTTTCTGGGGTGTACTTTATAAACCTGGAATCCGCTGTATTAGTTTGTGGTTGGTTTACGATCGCGCTTCAGCTAAGGTGCGTCGCTTGGAGATGGTCGCTCTTTTTTAGAATTTAATGGTGGCGACGCACCCTACAGCTACTGTTGCATGACTTTTGAGAATTAGTATTAAATATCGCTGGGGAGTTATAAATATTATATTTGTTTATGTTGCACGAGAAAGGACTATAAATTGCATAAAGTTTTATAATACTGAGAAATGGGTAATTTGGTCCGCAAATTATCTAATCAGTTTTAACCAAAAGAGGTTTGTTTTTATGCCGATCGAGTTTGCGAAGTATCACGGACTGGGAAATGATTTTATTCTGATTGACAACCGCCACTCGTCAGAACCGGTGATCGCGCCAGAACAAGCTGTGGATTTGTGCGATCGACATTTCGGGATTGGTGCAGACGGTGTGATATTTGCTCTTCCGGGTCAAAATGACACTGACTATACGATGCGGATTTTTAACTCCGACGGTTCGGAACCAGAAATGTGCGGCAACGGGATTCGCTGTTTGGCTAAGTTTATCGCGGATTTGGACGGGTCAGAGGCGAAAACTCAGTACCGCATCCACACTCTGGCTGGTGTGATTAGCCCGGAATTGCGATCGGACGGTCAGGTTAAGGTGGATATGGGGGTTCCCCGGCTGCTGGCTGCGGAAATTCCGACAACTTTGGCCGCACCGGATGCCAAAGCTATAGATGTGCCGATCGAAGTTGCTGATAAATCTTGGTCTGTTACCTGTGTCAGCATGGGTAATCCTCACTGCATTACTTTTGTAGAGGATGTTGCGGCTGTTGCTTTAGAAACTGTCGGGCCTCAATTCGAGCACAACAAAGCATTCCCGCAGCGTACCAATACGGAATTTATTCAAGTGGTACGTTCAGACTATGTAAAAATGCGGGTGTGGGAAAGAGGCGCGGGTGTTACTCTAGCTTGTGGGACTGGTGCTTGTGCTGCTGTGGTAGCTGGGGTGTTGGTAGGAAAGTGCGATCGGGCAACTGCTGTTGAGCTCCCCGGCGGCGTTTTGGAAATCGAATGGGCAGAAGTTTCTGGGCGCATTTACATGACCGGGCCGGCACAGCGAGTATTTACTGGTTGTATGAGTGATTAGTCATTAGTTATTAGTCATTAGTTATTAGTCATCAGTCACTGGTCAGAAGGGATTTTTTGTTGAATTAACAAGCAATAAAAATTATTGACTTCAAAATTTTTATTGAATTCTGACCAATGCCTTCCGCCTTCACAAATCATTGGCTGCGGACTGAAGACTGAAGGCTAATAACTAAGCCGGAAATCTCAAATCT
This sequence comes from Microcoleus sp. AT8-B5, assembly GCF_036705565.1. Lineage (NCBI taxonomy): Bacteria > Bacillati > Cyanobacteriota > Cyanophyceae > Oscillatoriales > Microcoleaceae > Microcoleus > Microcoleus sp. AT8-B5. The sequence continues at coordinate 52,582 of NZ_JAUBUY010000043.1, read as the reverse complement.
CAAATCTCAAATCTAAAATTAAGTAGGTGGGCTGGCAGGGCTGGAGGTATTTATCTGATTCAGGACGACAACAGGCTGGTAGAAATGATGGAACAGCCCTACGACTCGGAAGACCAGTTACAAGACTTGCTAGTAACTTATCCTAATTTGATCGCGGGAGACCAAATCGATCGGGCGACGGCGCGCAGATGGCTGTTAATTTCGCGGGAAGCTGCACCCAGCGATGAGGAAACAGCGGTGCAGTGGTCGCTGGATCATTTGTTTCTCGACCAAAATGCAGTTCCTACTTTGGTGGATGTCCGGCGAACTCCTAATGCCGAACTGCGACAAAAAGTTTTGGGCCAGTCGATCGACTATGCTGCTAATGCGTTGGTTTACTGGCCGATCGATTCAATTATTGCTCTGTTTGAAGCTAATTGTCGCGATCGGGGTCGCGATCCTGAACAGATTTTTGAAGAGTTTCTCGGTGCGGATGCTAATGAAGACCTATTTTGGCAGAAGGTTAAAACTCATTTGCAAGCGGGTAAAGTTCGCTTAGTGTTTGTAGCTGACGAGATTTCCGCTGAGCAATAGAAAATAAATAACTTAGGATCGCGAATTAAATAATTTACACTCTTGAAAGTGGGTTGGGCCTAAGATCCCGCCCTTTCTGGACGGGCGGGACGCCCATCCCACAAGAACCATCACGCATTCTAAGTTATTTAATTCTCATATCGTTTCCGGTTGCATCGGAATGATTTAACCGCAGAGGGCGCAGAGAACGCAGAGGGAGAGAATACAGAGATGAATACAGGACGATGCTACCGGATTTGATATCATTCCTAACGAAGTTCTCGCAGAACATCGTCCCGATATCTGGGTGTCAGATTTCTCCCGCGCTCAAAAAAATCACCCAGCACCACAATGGCAAGTGTGTGAGTGCACATCAACTGCGGGATTGCCAATATGCGATTGATGCTCTTGCCAGAATTTTTGCCCCAGCGATGAAGAGGTTATTATTAAGGGCTTTTATCATCCATCGGCAACGGGAGAATATGGATGATACTAGACTCTTGAGATATCGAATAAATTTACAGGAAAGATTAACCAAAATTTTGGATTTAGCACCACAGCATCCGGATGGTATACGGTTACGAAAACGTTACGGTGGGCTGATTGACAATTTATTTCTATTTCTGGAAGATGCGACAATTCCACCCACGAATAATAGTAGTGAACAGGCGATTCGGATGAGTGTGATATTTCGCCGTGTGACCAATGGCTTCCGTTCGGAATGGGGGCGAGATTTGTTTGCTGCCGTTCGTTCAGTTGTTAATACTGGCAAGCGTCCGGGTTTAACTGCTTATCAATCCATTCAACAAGCTCTCTCTACTGATGGCTCCCTTTTTTCCCCTAGTTGAGCAATTACAATTTTTGGTTGTTCATTGGTTGGATACCTTTGTTTATAAATCGATCTTTGTCAGTTTAGTTTTGAAGAAATTACTCGATCGGTTGCAGGTTTTTTGAGGTTCCGGTGTCGGGTGTAGAGGTTGGGGAGAAAACCCGCCTCTACACGGGAATCGGGATTACAGGGGAGAAGTACGTTCCAGAAAAAACCTGTTAAGTTGATGGTGGCTAACCTACTTAGTAGACTTAGCACTAATTCTAACTTGCTCCATTGATGGGCTTGATCTCTTGTATTCGATCAAGTTGCTGCGCTGTCCCAGCAAGCGACGCTGATGAAACTGAATCTGACCTTGCAATTGGGGAAATCTCCCGATCGCACAAGATATAGCATAAAGACCAGAATCCTTGGCTGGCAAATTCCGCTGCAACATCCGGCGGTAAATTCGGTAGGTAAGTATCGGGTAGGTGGCGAGCAACCACAGGCTCCACCCGTGGGTGAACCAGGCTGTGCCCAATGCTAGCACAGGCAGAACGAATCCCCAGAACCAGATGCTGGTGGTCTCTTTGACCCAGTGGCGATCGGGGGTGTTTCCGTGCAGCCAGGAACCCTCGGCGTAGGCGTGACCGGCTCTTTGAGAACGTTTCCACCACTGGGTAAAACTTGTCATTTGGGCGTCGTGCAGGGTCATTTCTGCATCTAATCGCTCGATTTTCCAGCCGTTTTGACGCAGCCGCACGCAGAGTTCCGGTTCTTCGCCAGCAATGAGTGCAGGGTTGAAACCGCCGACTTGCTCGAACGCCGCGACGCGCATCATCGAGTCGCCGCCGCAGGCTTTGGCTTCGCCGACAGGCGTGTCCCACTCGATGTCGCAGAGTCGGTTGTATGCTGTGGCGTTGGGAAATCTTTCGCGCCGGCGCCCGCACACTACGGCTACGTCGGGTTTGGCTGTGAGTTCTTGCTGGGCGAGTTCGATCCATCCGTCAACCAATTCGCAGTCGCCGTCTACAAATTGGACAAATTCGATGTCTGGTGATAGTTTCAGCAAGCGAGCAAAGCCTTCGTTTCTGGCGCGTGCTGCAGTAAACGGTATAGATAAGTTTAGTTCTACTGTATCGGCTCCGATCGATCGGGCTAACTCTAGGCTACCGTCTGTTGATCCGGAATCGACATACACGACGCGGGCAACTTTGTCTGTGGCCGATACTAGGCACTGGCGCAGGCGCGGCCCTTCATTGCGTCCGATCGCCACTAATCCAACTTGTTTCAAGTCTTACCTCTTAAATTCCACTCGCGAGCTGTTATTTTAATATTTTAGCGACACTCAAGGTAAGTTCACAATATCTTTATATTGTAACTTCTATGGAGCTACGCTTTTCGGTGTTAGACTGCCTCTAGCTTATTCAGTTCTTCTGGAGTCAACACGATCGGCAAAACTAATCAGAAAAGCAAGCTAATAGCCTCGCCAGAAAGTTATCAAAGTTGACAAATCCATAAGCTTGCCGCTTAATCAACTTGATTCGGTTGTTAATTCCTGCTCTACAGAACCTAGTATTTCAAAAAGTTAATAATCTTATAAAAATTAACTATAAAATATAAAAATTAGGCGGTGTAAAAGCAATTATATATTCACTTACAGATATTTTTGTGATTTAATAAGTTGAGATATTACACAAATTGTCATAAAAATTATACTGAGAATATGGTAAACGTATCTAAATTAATTTAATTTGACAAAAAAGTGAGTTTTTGCATTACTAAATAACTAAAAAAAAAATCGGAAAATTCTTAAGTTTAACCCCAGTGAAGCAGATTCAATCAAAATTTTAAGAATTTATAAAATTTAAAAATCAGGATAGATTTCACAAGAGATGGGTGTTATCTTTTAAGCGTTAGCTGGCAAAGTTTAAAATTTGAAATCAATAATTATCCCTTCCCGCTCGATAGCGTTTCATTTTTAGACTTTGTGCCGGAAGTTTTTTCTTGTTGCAGTATATTTATGGCTAGCCTCCGATTGAAGTGCAAAATTTACGGGAGAGTTCTGTTTCATAATCCAGCTTTTATATTCACAAAATGTAACATCAAGCGTCCAATATAAGCTATTTTTAATGCCCCAGTGACTGCGGCTCGCCCCAGCCATTGTCTCAGCATTACTGCTGAAACTACTAAGCGTAAAAACGAGCTTATGTGGTGGTTTTATTCTACAATCTTTGTTCACTAACTATCATGACAACTGTTTTTGATCCCGTCCATAATGCTTGATTATGCAGAGGTGGTAACTCGGATAAATCCACATTCCCGACTTGTCTTTGTTACACTCGGTGATGTCCTGCTTCTACTTGTTCATGTTCATAATAATCATACTTTTTTCCTAAATAATCTGCTTCTTGAGCTACTTCAAACCACTCTTTCACGGCTTTGTATAAAAGTTGTTGATTGCCTTTGAAAGCTAAAATATAATCTTCTTTTTTCTTGAAAATCAGAGATATTATATTTTTTTGATAACAGCCGATCATCTATAGTTATTACACTTCCGGCAATTTATAACATTTCTATTAATTCCGCAATCGCTGTCATTAGATTTTAGATTTTAGATTTTGGCTTTACCCCACGGATAAATTCGGGGGCTTGAGGATTTTCGATTTTAGATTTTGGATTGATTGCACGGATAAATCACGTGGCGGGTAGCATCAAGAAATTCTTGGTCATTCCATTAGATTTTTTATGTTTTTTTTTTCTAAAACCAATTGATGAAATGAAGACTAGCTTGTAACTATATATATCGCTTTTGGCTGGCTATTTCGGTCATATAATTGTTTTATTGTTTCGCCATCAATGAAGGGCGATCGCGTTTAGTTCTAATTCCCCGACTATGGCATTTACCCAAGTCAAAAAACATTCTTGAAACTATTGTGGTTCACTTCGGGAAAATAGCCGACTAAATGTGTCATGAGATGGTAGGCTATTCGGTAATTATAGAAAGCTTTTTAAGCATTGATATTTGGCATTACCTAGGCTTCTATTGCCACCCATCCGTCTGCACCGCGTCTGGACAGCTAGAATCGCCATCGTCGATCTAATATCTTTAAGTAAGTGTTCTTTACTTCTTTCTATTCTTGAATTTTTATAGTTGGGAAAATGCTCTAAAAAAAGGGTATTTAAAAGATTCATTGAAGGTGGTAATGAATCTGTTTATTTTTGTTGGGAAGTTACAGCTTTACTAAAACCTCTTGCCATTGATAGCATCAATAAACTACAATAAACTACATGAAAAATTAGTCGGATTTAATTGTATCATATTTTGGGTAAAAGTTAAGATGCGTTTACCCTGTCTCACAAACCAGCCCCGACGGGGATATTATGGTTAATCGATCGGACATGATATCATTGGCTGCGGAATGAAGACTAAAGACTAATAACTAAGCCGGAAATCTCAAATCTCAAATCTAAAATCTAAAATTAAGTAGGTGGGCTGGCATGGCTGGAGGTATTTATCTGATTCAGGACGACGACAGGCTGGTAGAAATGATGGAACAGCCCTACGACTCGGAAGACCAGTTACAAGACTTGCTAGTAACTTATCCTAATTTGATCGCGGGAGACCAAATCGATCGGGCGACGGCGCGCAGATGGCTGTTAATTTCGCGGGAAGCTGCACCCAGCGATGAGGAAACAGCGGTGCAGTGGTCGCTGGATCATTTGTTTCTCGACCAAAATGCAGTTCCTACTTTGGTGGATGTCCGGCGAACTCCTAATGCCGAACTGCGACAAAAAGTTTTGGGCCAGTCGATCGACTATGCTGCTAATGCGTTGTTTTACTGGCCGATTGATTCAATAATTTCTCTGTTTGAAGCTAATTGTCGCGATCGGGGTCGCGATCCAGAACAGGTTTTTGAAGAGTTTCTTGGCGCGGATGCTAATGAAGACAGATTTTGGCAGAAGGTTAAAACTAATTTGCAAGCGGGTAAAGTTCGCTTAGTGTTTGTAGCTGACGAGATTTCCGCTGAAATGCGCCGAGTTGTGGAATTTCTCAACGAACAAATGGACCCGGTTGAAGTTTTGGCCCTGGAAATTAAGCAGTATGTAAGTGAAGACGGTTTGAAAACGCTGGTTCCCAGAGTCATCGGTCAGACAGCGGAAGCACAGCAGAAAAAATCCAGCGCAACGCGCGAAAGAAGGCGCTGGGATGAATCTTCATTTTTTGCGGAAATCAAAGCTAGACGAGGCGCGGACGAGGCGCAAATGGCAAAAGCTATTTACCTGTGGGCAAAAACTCAAGAACCCGAAGTTCAAATCCACTGGGGAACGGGGGATGCCTACGGCGGTTTCGCCGCTCAATTGCCTCAAAAGGGCAGAAAACCCTATCAGTTATTCACTGTAGATATTGCTGGCAGAATGGAGATTTCGGCTCATAATTATGGTTCTCAGCCGCCATTTAATGCGGAACAAAATTGGCTGGAATTGAGAAGTAAGCTGAGTTCGATCGGTCTGTCGCTGCCTACAGAACCGGGCGAGAGAAGGTCGCCGAGTCTGGCTTTGTTTACTTTGCAAGACGAATCTGCCCTCAAGCAAGTTATGGAAACTTTTGATTGGGTGATTGAGCAAATTAAAACGTTATAGTTACACTCAGAGATGAGAGAAACGGAGGACACGGCAGTGCCATTTCCCTACCCCCATTAATTGTAGGGAAACGGCACTGCCCATTAGTGTCAACAAACACGTAAAACCGATAGTCCGGCAAGGGTTGAAACCCCTGCCTCAAAGCTAAAGTCCTCTCAAAGAGGACTAATGAGTTTTTCAGTCCTCTTTGAGAGGACTTTCGCTATTAGACAGGGAATTCATTCCCTGGCGGAGTGCTGGGTGGGCGGGATGACTGGCGCACAAAAAGCTTAAGTTGACACTTATGGGCCCTGCCGTGTCCTGATTGTGGGTAATATTAATTCCGAGGCTACCGGATTTGATATGACGCACCCTACCCTATGTGCTGGGTAGTATGTATATGCCTGGTTCAGTGTCTGGCCCAGGCAGAATTTCACGGCTGCTTTTAACACCTTTACTTTCGCACAGATTTGCAAACGATTCTAAACCTTCTAATCTTGCTGAAAGTTCACTCAACCCATCCAAATATTCAGCTACAGCAATTTGGCGATGTGTCCATGTTTGATCAAATTTAGCAGAACTATAGGACATTTCAAACTCTACATCAACATGAGTTTTTTTGCCTCTGATTTGGTCAGGAGATAAAGGGCGATCGCTTGGTGATATTTCCGTAATTCGTTCTACTCGTTCTGAGGCAATATGGTTTTTAAACCGAGAATTAGTAAAGCGATAAGCAGTAGATAGATAAGTGTTTTCATCATTGATTAGTGCCTTACCCCATCTTTCCGCGACTTGTTTAAATAGGGGGATTTGTAAGGCCAGTAATTCTTTAGCTTCTTGATGTTTCCCTATTTCTAAGAGAAGATTGGCTTCTGTTGCTATGGCTACAGCCCAACCTTGAATAGAAACATCAGCATTAAGCATAATTTCAGCATCTAATTCTGGGGAAGCTTGCATTGCTTGATTACTGAGAAACAACCGTGCTTTGGAAGCTGTTTTAATGGCCGCTCTCGGTGATTCATCAGGAAAACGAGAACGATCCTCAAGTTCAGCTTTTAAAGCAGCTATTTCTTGAATTAGCATGGCTTGATGAAGGTTGGAAATAGCTTTCGCGAGGCTTTTTTGCTTTTGGTGGCTGTCTTCTACCAATAAATACAGGTATGCCAATTGTCCAGAGATAATATCTAAGCCATTATCAACCCGATTTAACCTATATTCAACTCGATTAAATCCTTCTTCCATGCGATTATCAATCCGATTTAAGCCAGCTTCAACACGGTTAAAGCCTTCTTCCATTGACTGTTGAATATGACCTAAAGTTTTTTGTACTTGGTGCAGTTTATAGCCCATATAGGCAAAGCCAGCAATACTGACACCAAGGTTTAAAACACTTGCGCCCGCAGCAATTTGGCTTAGCCCCATCACTGAGGATAAGGTTTTTTCAATACCGATTAATTTACGCTCTACACCTATTAATTTATGATAGTTAAGCCCATGACCAATAACATCAATTCCTGCCAAAATGGGAGAAAATGGAACAGTCATCAGTTTGCTAGTCAGTCCGGGAGTTTCGGCTAAATGGCGGACAATTTGACCACCATTTACAGTTCCCGCAGCCCATCTAATAACGCTTCCATAGCGTTGCATTGAGCCATCGAGTAAACCCTTGATAATTTCGGGATTGTTAACTAACAGAGTGGTATCAATCAGCATTTTACTTTCTCCTGTTTAGCGATTATAAACTTCAAGGTTTTCATAAGCTTCTATTTGCAATCTATCTGACAGTTTAACCTCACCTGCTAAATCAGCTAATTTACGAAAAGCATCATATCTATCGAGTTGATTGACATTAGGCTTAAATCCTTCGTCATCTTGCTTGAGTTTAATCTCAACCAAGTAAATGTTATATTCTGATTCTGCTCCTTTGCCGACTGAATACTCAGTGATATCAGGTATTTTATGAGAAAGTTCAGTTTCAGATCCTAGCCATAAATATCTAGTAATTTGGTAAAGTAGTTCTCCGTCACTAACATCAATATGCTTTTTGTCTTTTAGCGATTCAAGGAACTCTACTTGTGAGGCAGAAATAACTAAAATTAAAACCTGTTTAGTATTTTCCTGAACTAGAGGAATTTCAACTGGCGTAGATGGAGAATTACTAACAGATTCTCTAGGTTCTTTATGACTTGGCAGTTGTGATTGTTCATCTTCTTGCTTCTTGAGACAAAGTGCTACTGCTGATCCTACTAGCCCTAAAACAATTAATAAAACTTCCATTTTTCAACTCCTGAATTTCATTAGGTTTAAAACTTGCTTCACTGACGAAAAATCTCTTGTAACTTTTCACAATCTGCTGTTGCATGATCTTTTTTAACTTCAAACTCACGCCAAAACTGTTTTTCTTGCTCAAAATTGCCCTCAATAATACTTGATTGTTGCTGCAAAGCACGTTCAGCTAGATTGGTAATCTCATCAACGGATTCTTTAAAGATATCGCTAACATAATCTAACCGTTGGAGAATCCACTCACGCAAAATATCCCACAAACTCCCTTTCTCTTTCTCAATTCCACTTGACCATTGTTTTGCCATTAAGCCTGGAGACGGAAGGAAAAGTTCGATGTATTCAACATCTTGGGTAATATCACGAGTTACTGCTTCTTGGTAAGTACGAGTTACAGGTCGTGTTTTTGTTCTCGTTTTTGTTGTTTTCAAGCAAGACCCTTCCTGATAAGATTCTTCATACTTCTCCTCTTCTGTTTTGGTGCGTGTTTCGTCTTCTGTTTTTTGTCCCACTACTTCTGTTTTTTTAGAACGGTTTTGTTTGATATTATTATCTGGAAATTCAAAAAATTTTTCTGGTAAAATTAGCACGTTCTGAGCTAACTTTTTGCGTAAATTACTGATGGCGGCTTTTTCAAAATTAATCGAAGAAAAATTCCCCTCGGTCAGAAAAAGTTTTAGTTTCTTAATTTCTTCATCAACTAATGATTCTAAAGCTTGTTCAAACTGTTTTGCTTTTGATTGTAGAACAAACTCGGCCCTTGCAGAGATAGCTTCTCTCATCGTGTGATATAACAAGCGCACATAGCGTTCATCATGTTCAAGTTCTTTTTTCCCCTTATCATCATCAGCCCGTATACGCTTAACTAAGTATTCTGACTCTGAAGAAAATTTAGTGAGTCTTCGACTAACATTATCATAGGCTTTAGAAATATCATCAGCTAATGGGGGGGATGTCACTTCCCCTAATTTATCTCTGAGTTCAAAAGGTCCTTGATTATTTTTAAAAGCATCAAGAACAGGAACAATTAAAACTTTAATTAAATCTCCTTCTACTTCTCGAACAGCATCATAAATCGGCTCAAATCCCTTACGCCCTTTTTTTACAGCATCTTGTACAAGTTGATCGTTAGTCGTAGGGTTGTTTTTCTTAAGCTTTTCGATGAATTCCTTAATTTCTCCATTAAATTCTTTGCCAATTGTTTTTATGTTTTCATGTAAATTTTGACGACTTTTAGCAATGTTATCTCTTTCTTGCTTAACCTGCTTTTGATTGTAAATTTTTCTGCTTTGAATCAGAATATCGAGATATTTGGCCAAAGCATCGTAATTATGGAATACTTCCAACAATGCAGGAAGTATTACCAATTCAGCAAATGATTCTTGAACCCGCACACGGAAACGATCCCAAAGTTCTCTACCTCCACTCCATTCTAAAGAATAGTGGAGAATTTGCCGCATGGTTTCATCATCAATAGCCTCATTGTCTTCTACCCGATCTTCAATATCGCGAAACCAATTCTTTAAATCGCGGTTCTCCTTAGTATTTAATTTAATAACTCCTGCACAGTCTTGAAACATAGCTTTAAGGAGTTTTAACCGTATCTCCTGACTCATCACTGACGGTTCGTTAAAAGCTCCTGAACCCCAAGCACACTGAGCATAATATAAAAGACGAGCATTAAAAGGCAGAACATCAGGAAGTTCTGGAAGCGATAAGACCTCTTTAATTTCTTCTCTTAACTTATCAATCCGCTCTGATAGGGGTAAATCATCGGCTCCTCGGTTATCGACCCGATTTAAGATAAAAATCATCGAATCTGTGCGACCTTGTAGATATTCGACAACTTTCTTTAATTCTTCTAATAAGCGTTTTCTGTGCTCATCATCTACCTGCATATAGTCTAAAGCCACTAAACTAAAAGCTTTATTAACTTGCTTTTGGATAGTTGCTAAGTTAGCCCGGTCTTGAACTGATTTCAATCCCGGTAAATCAATCAATTCAACTCCGATTCCGTTGGGTAAACCTAGCAAAGAAGCATCACAAGCAGGTAAAAGAGGAACATGAGCGGTTATTTGTGGCGCAACATACTCACGCTTTTTCCGCGCCGCGTGATAGGAGTGCATCACGGTGCTAATTCGCTGGTATAAATCCTCATCACTTAAGCCTGTCCATTCACCAGCATCCCAAGCAGGATCTTCCGTTTCTGCAATCATTAATCTCTGTTCTTGAGAATGTTTGATGGTTAATACACCCCCACTCATTTCTCCGGCTTCAATCGGTGCGATTTTTCGACCAATCAGCGCGTTAACAATCGTTGACTTTCCAGAGGAAGTTGTGCCCAGAGTAGCAATCCGAAAACTAGGATTTTCTAGGCGTTGGACGGCTTCTTGATAAACAGTTAAAAAATCCTGTAGGCAAGATTGAATCCCCGAATCAGCAAAAACATCCGGGGACGAGTTGACTAAGCTAGAGACTGAGTTGCCTAATTCTTGTAAAAGGTTGCGCGTGTTGTTTAACTTAGATTCAATTAGGGGCATAGCAAAAATGCTTTCTTAATGATCTTGGTTAAGTATAACTAAGGAGACACGGCATCGCACCTCGTACATCCACGGATGTTTTAAAGCTTGCCACAAAATAAAGAGTCACTCTTAAATCAACTTGTAGAGTGCCTCGGAGATTGATTATTTCGATTTCAACAGGTTTCTTTCTGCTCCGGGGCACCCTACGCACTAAGCTGTCCCGCATCTTGCGTTATATTTTTCGGGCGGGCGGGACACCCTACAATAATTTCATCAAACTTGACTGTACAATTTATATGCGCCTGAGCTTGTTAATCTCATTATTATGTTTAGGGGATAATGGGTGTCATCCTCAACATAATAATGAGTTGATGCAGAGTGAGCGACCGATCGCCAATTACCAATGACCAATGACTATTGATAGCGAATGTTTGCTTGTTTTAAGCGCCGCAGGGCTTCTCCCAGTCGATCGCAATCTGCAATTAAACTAATTCTCACATATCCTTCGCCGCCCGGCCCAAAAGCATTGCCAGGAGTCACCACAACACCCGTTTGCTGCAAAACATTCAGGGCAAAATCAGTCGAACTCATGCCCGGAGTGCAGGGAACCCAAAGATACATTGCAGCCAGAGGTTTAGGAATATTCCACCCTAATTCTGCCAATCCTTCCACCATGAAATCCCGGCGAGTCCTGTAACGATTCTGCACTTCGTGCAAGTAACTATCCGGCAATTGCAGTGCTGTTTCTGCTGCTGTTTGCAAAGCGGAAAATATACCGTAATCTAGGTTAGTTTTTAATGTCCGCAAACCTTGAATAATTTTGCTATTTCCTACTACAAAACCGACGCGCCAGCCGGCCATATTGTAGGTTTTGGACATGGTGTGAAATTCCACCCCGATTTCTTTACCGCCGGGAATTTCTAATAAACTTGTCGGTTGATAGCCGTCAAAGGCTAATTCCGCATAACACAAGTCGTGAACCAGCAAGATTTGATGTTTGTGTGCGAAAGCAACAATATCTTTGTAAAATTCGCGGGGTGCAGTTGCTCCAGTCGGATTACTGGGATAATTGAAATAGAGTATTTTGGCTTGTTCGGCTACGCTGTCGGGAATGTCGGCTAAGTCAATTACCCAGTCGTTTTCTGGTTTGAGGATGATGTTGTGAACTTTTGCACCGGCGATGATTGGGCCGCGAAATAATACGGGATAAGCAGGACTTGGTACTAATATTACGTCCCCTGGATTGATATAGGCGATCGCAAAATGTGCTAAACCTTCTTTAGAACCCAACAAAGGCAATGCTTCGCTTTCTGGATCGAGTTCAACGTTGTAGCGGCGGCTGTACCATTTAGTAATTGTACGGCGGAAACTGGCAGTTCCTTCAAAGGGTGGATAGCCGTGATTTGCAGAATTTTGGATGGCTGCGACAGCCGCTTCTACTACTGGTTGAGGAGTCGCCCCGTCGGGGTTTCCCATTCCTAAGTCTATTAAATCGAGTCCTTGTTCGCGGGCGCGGGCTTTGAGTTCGTCGAGACGGGCAAATACGTAGGGCGGTAGTTTTTGCAACCTGTCAGCAGGGGTAATCCAATCCAAGGTCATTTATTTTTTGTCAGTTGTCAGTTTTCCTGGTTTGTAGTAAGGACTTTCGTCCTTGCTAGCACAGCCTTTTCAGGACTTTAGTCCTTACTACAAACTGTTTTAATTCTTAATCTTTAATTCTCCCACAGGTGCGGTGGTAGAAACCATCGCTGCCATTAATTGTTGGGGAACAACTTTAAAAGGCAGTCGGTGGATGTCGGAATTGGGATTGCAGGCTATGTCGGCGGCGCGCTGCAATTCTGTGATGGTAATGTCTCCGAGTCCGAGGTTGTCTAAAGTTTGGGGCAATCCAATCTCGGCGTAGAATTTTAGCAGTTGCTGTCTGGCGCTAGCGGCGAGTTGATTGTTTTGCAGCATTTCTTCTAGTCGCAGTTGTACTAAAATGCCATAGGCGACTTTTTCGCCGTGCAATGTGCCGTGACTTGCTAATAGATGAGTTAGGCCGTTGTGGACGGCGTGGGCGGCGACGGTGCGACATTGGGCGCCGCCAATTCCGCCGATTACTCCTGCTAGCAATACGGCTGCATCTGTGACTTCTTGCCAGGTTTCGCTACCGGGTTCTTTGAGGGCGGCGGCTGATTTTTGGAATAAAATATCGCGCAGTATTCTAGCTTGTTGAACGGCGGAAATTATCAGGGTTTGTTCAGAGTGTCCGCTGCTGACTGATGCTTCGTACCATTTGGCGATCGCATCTCCAATTCCTGCTACTAATGTCCGCTGCGGTGCGGTTTGAATCAAACCGTAATCGAGTATTAATAAGTCTGGACATCTGGCTAATGTGACATCGTATTGGAATGCACCTTGTTCTGAATAAATGTTAGAAAGGGCTGTCCAAGCGGCACAGGTGGCTGCTGATGTGGGTATGGTGACGATCGGGATTTTGCACTGATGGGCGACGAGTTTGGCTGCGTCTAAGGCTTTGCCGCCGCCAACTCCGATGATGAAGTCGGCTTGATGGGTTTTGGCTGCTTCGCGGAGGGTTTCGAGGCTGGTTTCGCTGCAATCCTTGCCGTATGCTGTTTCGGCGGATTTTAACTGCTGCTGTTCGAGGACTGGTTGCAGGTAGGGTTGGGCGGCGGCGAGGGAGTTGCTGCCGCCGACGATTAGCGGCCGCTTTCCGAAACGGGCGATCGCATCTCCGGCTTGTGCGATCGCCGATCGACCTCGCAATACACAGGCGGGAGCAATTGTCAAGGAATAAATTGCTGGTGCGGTGGCGGTTTTGGTGCTTTGGGTTTGAGTCATCGAACCACTGGATAAGTGACGAGAAGGTTGACGCTTTGCAGGATTGCTGGATTTTCTAGGATAACTCTAATCTATGCGAATATGGTAAGTTTTATAAAGTTTTTATTAAGTATTGTTGGGCTGTTGGGGGGTGGGAGAACCCAGTTGAGGGGCGATCGCTATGATAAATTTAGGAATATAAGCAATTTCAAGGATAGGGCAATGCTGACTAAACAAGATTGGGACTGGTTAGCAGTGTGTTCTCATTATCAAACGGCTGTCACAGTCCAGACACTTCTCAAAGAAGGAAAATCTATGGAAGCAACGGCAGGTTTAGAATCTTTAATTGAAGCAATGGGAAGAACCGAAAAACGAGCATTAAAAAGCCAGTTAATTCGTTTAATGCTTCATATTATTAAATGGAAATCTCAACCTCAAAAACAAACTACTAGCTGGGCTATTAGCATTCTATCCGCACGCCGAGAAATAGAAGATATTCAGGAAGAAGTTCCTAGTTTAAATCGTGAATTTATTGCATCTATTTGGGATAAATGTTTTCAAGCAGCCGTGAAAGAGGCTAACACCGAAATGAGGAAAGTTGAATGTCAATTGACTTCCCTTTCTTGGTCAGAAGTTTTTGAGGAGGAATATACTTTATCTGATAACGATGAAGAAAATTAAAGTTTAGATCGATACGAAATCTGGATTCAACCGCCGATTGCCATAACTATTGATTTATGATAAATTTAGGAATATAAGCAATTTCAAGGATAGGGCAATGCTGACTAAACAAGATTGGGACTGGTTAGCAGTGTGTTCTCATTATCAAACGGCTGTCACAGTCCAGACACTTCTCAAAGAAGGAAAATCTATGGAAGCAACGGCAGGTTTAGAATCCTTAATTGAAGCAATGGGAAGAACCGAAAAACGAGCATTAAAAAGCCAGTTAATTCGTTTAATGCTTCATGTTATTAAATGGAAAAATCAACCTGAAAAACGAACAGCTAGCTGGGCTATTAGTATTCGTTCGGCGCGGCGAGAGATTGAAGAAAGTCAAGAAGAAATGCCTAGTTTAAATCGTGATTTTATTGAGTCTATCTGGGAGAAATGTTTTCAAGTTGCGGTGAAAGATGCCGAGGATGAAATGGGTAAAAAATGTCAATTAACCTCACTTGCTTGGTCGGAAGTTTTTGAGGATGAATATAGTTTTGAGAGTTTTTGAATTCTGTCATCCTCCCAGTCTTCGCCATCGAGTGCCGAAAACTCGGTTAATTCAGGATATGTCAAAAAATCTTCGGCTGTAGCAGGTATAAATGGTGCTAGTATTTTATGGCGTTCTGCTATTGGCAGGCTAGCAATTTCTCTAAGTGATAGCTTGAGAGTAGGTTCGGTTGTTGACGAACTGTTAGACTCAGAACTTTCGCTGGGTAAGTGCTTTTTTTGTTCCGCTTTTTGCACCAGGAATTGTGCAAAGTCGAGCACTTCTTGTTGTTTTTCCGCTGGCAACTGTCGCAGATTCTCTAAGACTGCTTGCTCAAAATTAATTGTTTCTGACATTTGAATTACCTTCCCTAAGCGTTTATCGGTTTATTTCTCACGCAGTCAAGTTTTGTAGTTCCATGTTTGCAAATCGCGCCCTAATTTTCATCTTTCCCTCTTACTTCACCCATCACACCGCCAAATCTTGATACTGCCATCATTACTGCCACTAACCAGAGTGTGCCCATCCGGGCTAAAACTGACCGAATTAACCTGGGCTGAATGCCCTGTGAGAGTGTGAATTTCCTGTGTTTTCAGATTCCAAAGCTTGATAGTGTTGTCTCCACTACCACTAGCAATAATTTGTCCATCCGGGCTGATGACCACGGAAAAAACCGACTGTGAATGCCCTGTGAGAGTGTGAGTTAGCTCTCCGGTTTTCAGAGGCCAAAGCTTGATATTGTTGTCTCCACCACCACTAGCAATAAATTGTCCATCCGGGCTGATGACAACGGAAAAAACCGACTGTGAATGGCCTGTGAGAGTGCGAAATCCCTGTCTGGTTTTCAGATTCCAAACCTTGATAGTATTGTCATAACTGCCACTAACCAGAGTGTTTCCATCCGGGCTGATAGCGACAGACCAAAGCGAGTATGAATGTCCAGTGAGAGTGCGAATTTCCTGCCCGTTTTTCAGATTCCACAGTTTGATACTATTGTCTTGACTGCCACTAGCAAGAGTTTCTCCATCTGGACTAAAAGCAAGAGACCGAATTAAACTTGAGTGACCCTTGAGAGTGGTAATCTCTTGTCCAGTTTCTAGATTCCACAGCTTAATTGTTCTGTCATAACTTCCAGTAGCTAAAATTTTTCCATGAGGGTTAATAGCAACGCAATAAACCGCAACTGAATGCCCAGAGAAAGTACGAATCACCTCTCCTGTATGCAAATTCCAAAGTTTGCTGCAATTTCCACTGCTGTTACTAGCAAAAGTCTTGCCATCTGGACTAATAACTACGCAATCAACAGATGGCATACCTACGCCATTAAGAGTTTTTACACATTTGAAGGAGTGAGTTTTTCTAAGAATTTTTTCTTCTATTTGTTGTGGGCTTTTTACTTCACATTTGGCAGCTTCTTCTATTTGTTGTTGGCGTTTTGCTTCAGCTTTGGCAGCCTCTTGAGATTGACGTTCCGCTTCTACTTGCTCAATCAGCTTTTTCAACTCCTGTTCATACTGTTCTCCCTGTCGCCGCTGAATATCCTGAAGAATATCAAAATAAGGTTTTACCCATTCTTCTGCTAATCCATATTCAGCCAATTCATCTTTTAAATTAAATAACAAAGGTTCATAGCTAGGGTCAATATTGAGATAATACAAATCCGCTAAAAATCCAGCCAGTAACTTGTGAATCGCTACAATCAACTGCCGAATCAGGCGGAGGGCTTTTTTCTCACTTACCCCAGATGCTAAAAGTGCATCTTTTGCCTCTTCCCAGTCAAAAACTTTGGTAGAAAACAGGGAGACTTCTTGATTATTCAGGAATCCCCAAAAGCCGACGCGAAAAGTTACCGCATAGTCGCTGATATCGCTATATAAAATTGTAGTAGGAACCGGAGATAAAATTCGCTGCAAGCGTTCCACATCAATATCACCAATCGACTCAGTGAAATAGTCGCTATAAAACTTAACTGGGCGTAAGACATCCTGTTGAGGATAATGCTGTCTGAGAAAATCTCCCACACTTCTCATCTCAATTGGCAAATCTTCACAGAATGTTTCCGGGCATCGCTTGCTAATTTTGGGCGGTGATAGTAAGATTAAGAGGCGGTGTTGCTGCTGAAGTAAAATCTGCTTAGTTTCTTCTCGATTCAACTTAGAAAACCAAGTATCTTTATCCCAAATTGTTTGAATTTCAGCCAGCTTGACCTGAATATCCTTTGCTTGCAATTCCCGCATCAAATCCCGCTGCAAGGCTGCCAACTTCAGTCTGTCTCGCTGTTCCTGTTCCTGTAACTCAATGCGACGCGCTGTTTGTGCTACTGTTAGCTTTAACAATTCCCGATCTCTGGTATCTTTCGCCTTCGCGTATTCCAGCATTTCTTGAGAATAACGCTGTTTTGCTCGCTCTATCTCAGTCGAATCAGATGAGTTATTGGGAGCGGGAATCAGAATATCTCGGTACTTTTGAGAGTTATTGCCGAAGGCTTCTCCTAGTTTGTAGCCGATATTTCGGGCGATGGGTGAGAGCACTTCTGAGATGTAGGGAGCGATAGCGGCGAAGATTGTTGGAAGCATAAATGTGGGTGAGGATGCGGTTATTAATAGTGTAGCAACTTGTTGGATGAAAAAGGCAACTACAAGCGCGTTAATATTGTAAGAGGTCTATTATGCAAGGCTGACTAAACATCTTTTTGAACTTCTATGCGATAGTTGTAGCCCTGTTCAGTCAGAAACAGTTGGCGGTGTCGGGCAAAATCTTCCTCGCAAGTTTGTAGCGATACTAATGTATAAAAACTCGCAGTATGTCCGTCGGGTTTGGGGCGGAGAATTCGTCCGAGGCGCTGGGCTTCTTCTTGGCGAGAACCATACTTTCCCGATACTTGAATCAACACATCGGCATCGGGTAAATCGACGGCAAAATTGCCCACGCGAGATAGAATTAATCCGGGAATTTCTTTGTGACGGAATGCTTCGTATAACCGATCGCGATCTGCCTGTTTTGTCTTCCCCGTAATCAGAGGCAATTCGGTAATTTTGGCGATCGCATCCAACTGTTCGAGATACTCACCAATAATTAAAATACGGTGTCCCGCCTCCTTTTGCAACAAACTTTGTACCACATCCAACTTACCCGGATTTTCCGCAGCAATCCGAAACTGATTGCGGCGGGGCGCTAGGGCATATTCCATTTTTTCCGCCTCATTTTGGGCGACACGGATTTCCGTACAATTCGCAGTCGCAATAAATCCCTGTCCTTCCAATTCGCGCCAAGGTACGTCATAGCGCTTGGGCCCAATCAATGTGAAAACATCGCCTTCTTTCCCGTCTTCGCGAATCAATGTCGCAGTTAAACCTAACCTGCGTCGTGCTTGCAATTCAGCGGTGATCCGAAATATCGGTGCAGGTAATAGATGGACTTCATCATAAATAATCAGTCCCCACGATTGGGCGTTAAACAACTCGAAATGCGGGAATTCATCATCTTTATTCGATCGATAACTTAGCATTTGGTAAGTCGATAGGGTGACAGCAGCCGTCTGTTTGGTGACACTGCTGTACTCAGCGATCGCATCCTCAGTTAAACTCGTTTTGTCTAATATTTCCCTGCGCCACTGGTGCACTGAAGTCAAACTGCTGGTGAGGATGAGTGTCTTTTGCTTTACCAAACTCATCGCTAACATCCCGACTATGGTTTTACCAGCCCCGCACGGTAGGACGATCGTCCCACTTCCACCTTTTACCTCCCCGTCCTGATAGAATGCCTCTGCTGCTTCTTGTTGATAAGCACGCAAATTAAAGGGCAAGTCCGCTAAAGTACGATCGCGCAAAGAAATCCCTAATTCGGCACCCTCAACATATCCAGCCAAATCTTCTGCCGGATAGCCCACCGCTAGTAAAGCTTGCTTGAGTACGCCGCGATTCCCGGCATCGACTTGAAAGCAAAGATCCGAGATGCGCTTGCCCAACATTGGTTTAACGCGATCGTCCCGTACCAGCAATTCCGCTAGGGGCAAATCGGCAATTCGCAGTTGTAAATCCGGGCTAGCCGCATCGATTCTTTCAATTACAGTTAATCCATATCGCGTCCCCAACAGTTCAATTTCCTGCGCTACGGACTCAGGAATGGCATACTTGGCATATTTTCGCAAAGCTGCGATCGCGTCTTCAACTGGCATTCCCGCCGCCCGCGCATTCCAAACACTGAGGGGCGTAATGCGATAGGTGTGGATGTGTTCGGGACTTTTGATTAATTCGGCAAAAGGGGCGATCGCTTCTCGCGCCTGTTGTGCTGTGGGGGCGTGAACTTCTAGTAAGATCGATCGATCGCTTTGCACGATCAAAGCATTTTCGGGAACATAATTCATAGGTTGTTGCGATCGCAGATAAAAGGCAGATAAAAGGCAGATAAACGCAGATAATTTTAATTGGTTGTATAGCAATCCTTGCAGGAGTCATAAATTTTTTACCCCACCCCAACCCTCCCCTTGGTAAGGGGAGGGAGTAAGAAACTCACAAATGATTTAGGATTGCTATAGATACTTGTAGCGGTGAAGGAGTCGGGCGATAATCTGAGTAATAATTTCAGAATTTGTATCCGACTGCTGCATCCTGGCGCAAGTGCGATCGATACCACCGGACACAATCTTATACCAATTTAAAAAAAGAATGCAACAGTATTCTTGTTCCCCCCGCAATGCAGCGGGGGGGCTAGGGGGGGTCAAAGAGTGTTGCACGATTTTAGAGAAATGGTATTACTATTTATCCCGCTGGGGTAAGACGTAGCCGACTTGCCGCAGGGCGTTGCGAAACTTAGTTTCCTGGAATAATGGAACTGCTAAAGTGCGATCGCCCGCTAGCTGACAGAATTTTTTGGTACGGGAATCATTGGCAATCAACACTGCTAAATGGGCGTTAGCACATTCGATTAACTTGACAGTTCCTGCATCTTGCAAACTATTCGATCGTTCTGTAACATCCGTCAGAAATTGCTGTACAGTTTCGGGTAGCGGTTCGATACTTCTTGTCTCTAAAACTTCTTTAAATTCTGCTAGCGGGTATCCGGCTTCAATGGCGGTAAATAGCTTTTGTCGATCGAGTTGCCAGACGACATCTGAAACTTTTTTAGCATAGAGATCGAGGACGATCGCATCTGATGTCGCGATGCCTTCTCCTGCTACAACAATATCTAAATTGGGCAGTACGCGGAGTGTTTGACGGAACTCAATTGCTGGCGGGGTGTAATTCTGAGTCAATCCCAAACAGTAAGCCCCCAAAGCTGTCATGCGAAAAGAAATTAAGCCGTCGTAGCGGCTGAGAAATCTCAAATCGTCCGTTCCCCAAAGATCGTCAAAGTCGCTGGGGATGAGGGACGGATCGGCATAGGCAACATCAATTATTCCCAGGGTAGCAACATATTCAAACAACAGGCAGCGCATATATCTTTCTTGCAGAATATGCCAATCGTGACTGCCCGAATATCCTAAGTTACCATACCCAAATTCAGAAATATAGAGATTGTCGGGATCGCGCGTTACTTCAAACCGATTCCCAGTTGCCAACATATACCTGCTAAATTCGCTAAACAGAACCCATTTACCGACAGGACATTCTGCTAGCCTTGAGGCGATCGCCTCTCTCCGCCCCGCCACCGCTGTCATGCCCCGCGCGCCCTTGCCGGTTTGTCCTTTAATCGCATCAATGCGGCGAAATTCATCAAAAGTGTTTGTTTTTAACCAGCGCTTCCATGCTGTCTGTAATCCTTTGGCAGGTGATTCTTGCAAAGCTTTCTGTCCCGCTTTGGTCAAAGCTAGCTTTTTGCCCGATAGTTCGGCGAATTTGCTTGCTTGGGCGATCGCTGCCCAAGCAAAGGATTTGATGTTACCAACCTCGTAGAATATATCGCCCTTTTCCAAGGTAGCTTGGCGCTGTTCGTCGTTATAAAAATCACCCCCTTGCAATACAGCGGCGATCGCTTTCAAAGTTGCGGCACCAGGTAATGCGGTTTTATCACTAACTGCAACTTTGCCCGACTGAATCAGACGCAAAACTGCTTCCAAATCCTTTGGGGCTGCCCGTTCCATTTCAAAAATTGTCAAGGGAAGTTCGTACTCGGATACCTCTATTTTAGATGTACGAAAGTTCTGTTTTTCTACACGAACCATAAAATTATCTGGCAGTACATCGCCAACCAGATTTAAGGAAGTTGCTTGAGGTTTTGGCACAAACTTCAGCAATTTTTCTTCAAGATCGTAGGGTATCGCAGTGCCGTAGAAGAACAAGCATAGTAGGGATGGTTCTCGGTTGTATCCATAGCGATCGCTTGTTCCCCAGTTTGGTTGTTGTCCGTATTTCGCCACAAATACATCCGCATCATAGCCACCACCTGACCCGTGTATAACTTCCGCTACGGCCGCTTTTTGCAAATCGTCTAATTGCGCCCAAACTTGCTTAAGTTTTTCTCCCTGCATTTGCTGTTTAATCCCAGCAACCAGGTCAGCTTTGCGGGTTAATTTACGATCGCCCGACAACAGTGCATTCAGCTTTTTTAAATCTTCAACAATTATTCCTTCCAGTGCCTCTTGGAGGGTAGGAACATCATCTATGGTTTGGTAACGCGGCATAATTTTTGGCAATTCGCCTGCTGCAAAATTGTTTGTGCTACCAAATATAACAACTTTCCCCGATTTGTAATTTGAATTTTTGTGACAAAAATTCAAATTCTGGTTTAATATTTATTTTTAAGCACGCAAATTTATCTGCTCAAGTACAGAAGGAGGCGTTCTAAACAACTCGGAATTACACAACTATTCTTGCACACTTTTAGGTAAATAATCTTAATTTAAGATTTGAGATTTGAGATTTAACTCGGAGTGTGAGATAATTATTTACAATCGTGAGCGAAAGCATCCAGGATACAAGCCCCCGGATTCATCCGTGGAGAAATAAAAAACCTGTATCCGATAAACTTGCCCCCCCAGTTTATCCGTGGGGTCAATGCTTCAATTCTTTAATCGAAAATCGAAAATCGAAAATCGAAAATCGATTGACTTGTATTTTACTGAGTCCGCCGACGCGGTAAAACAGCAGTGGCAGTCAGCATTCTTAAAAAAAATCCCAATTCCTAATTCTCACAAACCAGACGATATGACTCAAAAGCCAACCGCAACCTATCGCACCGAAAGCGACTCGATGGGAGACAAACAAATCCCATCTAATGTCTATTATGGCATCCAAACTCTAAGGGCTATTGAAAATTTCCCGATTAGCGGCATTAAGCCTTTATCAACATACGTTGATGCTTGTGTTTTAATTAAAAAAGCAACGGCGATCGCCAATGGTGAACTAGGCTGCATTCCCCAAGACATCAGTCAAGCAATTGTCCAAGCAGCAGATGAAATCCTAGCTGGCAAATTGCGCGATCAATTTGTAGTTGATGTCTACCAAGCCGGCGCCGGAACTTCTCACCACATGAACGTTAATGAAGTTCTTTCAAATCGCGCTTTGGAAATTATGGGCGATGAAAAAGGCAATTACAAGCGCGTTAGTCCTAACGATCATGTAAACTACGGTCAATCGACAAATGATGTGATTCCGACGGCGATTCGGATTGGCGGATTGTTGGCGTTAGAAAAAACTCTGTTTCCGGCTTTGTCGGATGCCGTAGTCGCCCTAGAAAACAAAGCCGAAGAATTCAAAGATATTGTTAAATCCGGCCGCACTCACCTGCAAGATGCTGTGCCGGTTCGACTCGGCGACACCTTCGGCGCTTGGGCGCAAATTCTGAAAGAACATACCTTGAGAATTGACAGGGCATCCGATGATTTGACATCCCTGGGATTGGGGGGAAGTGCGGCAGGAACCGGGTTAAATACTCATCCTGAATACTGTCAAAAAGTTGCTGAAATTCTCTCCGAATTAATTGACCACCCCCTGAAACCAGCAAAGCATTTAATGGCTGCTATGCAGAGTATGGCACCGTTTGTAAATGTCTCCGGTGCACTGCGAAATCTCGCTCAGGATTGCGTTAAAATGTCCCATGACTTGCGTTTGATGGACTCCGGGCCGAAAACGGGTTTGAAAGAAATTCAACTGCCTCCTGTGCAACCGGGTTCGTCAATTATGCCGGGAAAATACAACCCTGTGATGGCAGAAATGACATCGATGGTTTGTTTTCAAGTTATGGGTTACGATAGCGCGATCGCCCTTGCCGCCCAAGCGGGACAATTAGAATTGAACGTGATGATGCCCCTGATTGCCTACAATCTCATTCACAGCATCGAAATTTTGGGCAATACCATCAGCGCTTTGACTACACAATGCCTCGCCAAAATTGAAGCTAAGGGCGATCGATGTCTCGCCTACGCAGAAGGCAGTCTCGCCCTCGTTACCGCCCTCAACACTCACATCGGCTATCTCAACGCCGCCGCTGTCGCCAAAGAATCTCTAGAAACCGGCAAATCTTTGCGGCAAATTGTGCTAGAAAGGGGTTTAATGAGTGCAGAAGACTTGGCAAAAGTTCTAGATTTAGAGAAAATGAGTGCGATGCCAACATCTTCTGCTAACGTATAGGCGATCGCAGGAATCAGCTATAAACTAGAAGGCTGAACTCGATTTAATTCTGCCTTCAGTCTTCTGAGTTCTGCCTCAGCCCTGTCACAGGTTAAAGTTAAACAATTCAGAATTCAAATTTTTTAGATTTAATTCTGATTTTTTTTATAGTCTAAAGTTGGGGAGCAAAATTTATGCGCGCCGGTTCTTTTGCCAAATTAACTCAAGATAAAGAGAACACAACTCAAGTGACATTTCATTATGTGGAAGGTCAGGCTGAAACTTTCACTATTCCGATACCTGCACAAGAACTACAAGAAGAACTGCTGAATTTGTTAAATCAACCTTGGTTGACTTTCCATTTAGCCGATCAAACGGTTTTTATCTGCACAGCCAGGGTGGTAAAAGTAGAAGTAAAACCTGCTATCCCTGAACTGCAAGGTCAAGGAATATTCTCTAACTCGCTGCGAGTTAGTACCATGCAGCGGGCTGCATCTGGTAGATTGCCGATGAATAGTTAGGGTTCATTTGTATTGAGATGATTCTTGATAACGCAGGCGCATATCACCCTGGTTAGGGTGTTCCGTGCCTGCGTTACATTGAGCTTAAGCTGAAGTGCATTGGGAGCATCTCAATGAAAGCAGGCCTCCGCTAGAAATTGGAGTTTTGAGGCAGGAGTTTTGAGGCAGGAGGGAAGAGGGAAGAGGAAGAAGGAAGGACCCAGAAGAAGTGTTTTTACAAATATGAGATGCTCCCAGTGCATTTAAATTGTATAGTCAAATTTAAAAAAAGTCTTGTGGGGAGTAGGGTTTGGCACTCTTAGCCCGCCCCAAAAATACAATTTAGATGCCCAACAGCTTAGACCTATTGTAAAATAATTTTATGATATAATGAAACATTTTGCTTGAGTTAATTGAATCCCAACTCGTAACTTATTTTCACTCTTGTCTTGCCATAGACAGGATAAGATGCTAGAAAGTTCTGTTGTCATTACACAATAAGTAAATCACGAAAAATCAATCTTATATAAATTTGCAATCTTGTCAATTTCCACGTTGATTTGGTATCAACATTCAAACCCTCAAAGCAATAGTTAACGCCAAGGGTGAACTTTGCTGTAGAAAATAATAAAGACAGAAGAGGACTTCGCACCATCCTAACTCTCGAAGAAGATGTCTTAGTCGCCTTGGAATATTGGCAACAATATCGAACATATTTTGGTATTTTTTTTTGTAAAGGACAGAGAAAAACAATCGATATTGTTATGCAATCCCCATTTTTTTTCTGACTTGTTGGTTATATTCGTGGATGACGTTCCAGATTGCCCCGATCTGATTTTATAGCTTTTTCGAGAATGATAATGTTTTTCTCACTAATATCAATTCACTATGAACCTGCACTTAATATAGCTTCAAGGATATAGTCCCAACCACAGAGAGATAAAACTTCTTCATTCGTGAGAGATTTGATAATTATATCTACCTGTTCTTTGAGTTTATCTAAACTCGAATAATTTTCCCACTTGAGGTCTTTTTTTGTATGTTCCCACAATCTTTCAATCGGATTCAATTCAGGACTATAGGCAGGTAAATATATTGGCATTACATGGTCATGCCAGTCTAATAAGAGAGCTTTATGAAAGCTACCATTATCCATGATAATTAGATTGAAATAGTCTGAGTATTTTTCAGCAAATTTATGTAAAAACTCTTGAAAGCAGTTGTGATTGAGCTGAGAAAATTATTGATAATATAGTTCACCTGTTATGGCTATACAACTCCATACACATAGAATTTTCCTCGCTTCCATTGCTTTTTTCCGACTGGTTTTATCCCCTTCAATGTAATCATCATGCCCTGCATAGTAATCAATCCAAATCTACTCTCGTCCTGACACCATATCCTTACAGGCTGTCCTGTTCCGAAATATTTAATCATTACTTTGATAATCTCCCACAGTTTTTTTTTTAAAAGTTTGTCTGTGCAACTTCGTTCACCTTATTGCTTTGGGGTCTTGGGACGAGAGAGGTAATATTTTAATTTATAATGAACTAGGTCATGTACGACTTTATAGCTCACTTTGATTCCGCATTCTTTTTCTAGCCATATCTGTAATTTGCCATAACTTGTTTCCCCCTCTGGCTCTTGCAGTTTTTTGATTAATTTTTATCTAACTTCGGGCGGTATATGTGGAGTCTTACCGGGAGCTTTTTTTTACTGTGAGTAATGAGGTAATTCCACCTTATTTGTAAGCTCTTAACCAACGATATATTGTTGATTCGTCTCGATCGGTGCATCGTGGCTAATTCTTCTCTTGTTTTGATTTTTTTGGTGGCAATTCAGTATAATAGCAGTAATTTTTCTTTACTTACTGCGGTTATAGCCCGTTCGAGTCGATGCTCTAGTTCCTCAACCGTTTCCGGGATTTCTACCTTAAATTTGTTGCCCATATTGCATCTCCTCTACTTTTAGCCTACATGAGCGTGTACCTTCATAGTGAATTGGTATTAATACAAAGCGGTATAATTATAACGTGATTAAGAATAACCATCCACGTGTTGAAATAATTTAATAAGGTGAAACTCCTTTCTTTGGTTCGTCTCAGCTTGACTGTAGCCTGACCAAACAAGCAATAGTGAATTATTGAGCGTACCTATCTGGCGTTGTGATGGACTCTGAAAGCATAAACAAACAAACAAAATATACGCAAGGCTTGGATTTGTGCAATCGCTGAGTGGGTAGAGGTGCATTGATAACGCCTTTGAAAGTCCCTTTGTGGTCTTAATCAAGAATCCCCCCGATTCATCGGTGGGGAGTATCAAATTTCCCCCCTCAATCCGCCTATGTGCCAGTTGAGAGTGCCGAATGTGGGTTGGAAATCATCGGTGATGGGCAAATCCGAGGGGAACTCGAAGCTCAAACAGCTCGCTTAGGCATCGACAGCAGCGTTGTATTTAGTGGCTGGCTGTCTCAGGGGGAGTGCGCCCTCAAAATGCAACAAGCTCATGCAATGGTTTTCCCCAGTGTGCGGGAATGCGGCCCGGCAGTGGTGATGGAGGCAATGGCAGTGGGCTTGCCCGTCATAGCAACGAACTGGGGCGGCCCGGCAGATTAGGAATGAGAATTAAATAACTTACAATGCGTGATGGTTCTTGTGGGATGGGCTCTTATAGCCCGTCCAGAAAGGGCGGGCTATCAGCCCATCCCCTACTCCCCACTTTCAAGAGTGTAAATTATTTAATTCGCGATCCTTATCTGAATTCCACTTGCGGTATTTTAGTAGAACCCGCTTCCAGAGAAGGCTTTGTCAAGGGACTGACAGATGCGATGCTCAAGCTCGCTCAGTCACCAGAATTGCGGCAGAGTATGGGTTGTGCGGGACGGGAACGAGTCCGGCAGCCTTTTGATTGGGAACGCAAAGTCGATCGAATACTTGAAATTTCTCAACAAACGATCGACGATTGTCCTAAGCATTAGGAAGCCGACCATTAAAGGATAAAGCAGCAGCTTTCAGGTTGAAAGCTGCTGCTTGGGAGTGCTAAAAAAGTATGTGGCGGCCCAAAGACCCCCCTCTACCTCCTAGCGATCTAAAAACGGGTTAACCCGTTTGTTTGGTTAACCCGCGAGCTTGGAAATATGCAGTTCAATTAGTTTTGCACTACCAGCTTAACGTTGGCATTTTGCAAACCGCGCTGCTTGACTGCTGCCAAGGTCTTGTTGACTGCGTACTTCTGGTTGATGGAGTTGATTAACTCAGTTTGATTGTGCTTTTTGGCGACGCCCCAGAGGTCGGCAATCAGGTCAAAAGAACCATCGCTATTGCGAGACCAACCCAGGTCATATTCGCCTTCCAGAATCGCCACGATGTCGGAGCGAACGCGCTGACCGTTATAGCCACGAACATCAGCTTCTGACTTGACTGAAATGCCCAAGTCGCGCAGGGAAGCTTTCAGGATTTCGGCATCGGTGATTTTGGTACGCAGTGTGCTAAAGTGAGACATTGGATTTCCTCCTAATAAAACTGAGAGAGAAACAACAACGGTCTGGATTTAACGGTGCCGCTTGGCGGCTCTTGAATCGAACTGCTAGCTGTTGCTAGCCTTTGCTCCTGTTTGGACCAGGAGAAAGCTTTTAAAATTCCATTCGCTGATATTCAGCGACGGAAGACGCAGCGGGCCGTGCACGCTGTCTAGCCCAATCTCGCAGGGCGGTGACCTGTTCGGTCATTGTTTTAGACAGTGGCATTGTGGATTTAATGGCCGCGATGATGTCTAGCTGCGTAAACTCTCGATCTTGAGCGAAGGCTTCGTACATTGCGGCTACTAGCGCTTGCTCAATCTCTGCACCTGAAAAGCCCTCGGAAACATTGGAAAGTTGCTCTAAATCGAAGCGAGTAATTTCCCGACGGCGCTTTGACAGGTGAATCTTAAATATATCTTGGCGTTCTTCTTTGGTAGGCAGATCAACAAAGAAGAGTTCGTCGAATCTGCCTTTCCTCAAGAATTCTCCCGGCAACCGCTCGATTCGGTTGGCTGTTGCCATTACGAAGACTGGGGAAGTCTTTTCTTGCATCCAAGTGAGGAACGAACCGAAAATCCGGCTGGAGGTGCCTCCGTCTGAGTCGGCCGAACCAGTGCCTCCTGCAAACGCTTTGTCTAGTTCGTCGATGAAGAGGAGGGCTGGAGAGATGGATTCTGCGGTTTTGAGGGCATTGCGGAGGTTGGCTTCCGATCGACCCACCATCGAGCCGTCGTAGACTCTACCCATATCTAGCCTCAGCAGGGGCAGTCCCCAGAGGCGGGAGGTGGTCTTGGCAATCAGCGATTTCCCGCATCCCGGTACGCCGAGAATTAACATCCCTTTTGGTTGGGGCAGACCGTATTCTCTCGCCCTTTCTGTAAAGGCGTTGGAACGCTGTCTCAGCCACCGCTTCAGCTCTTCTAAGCCGCCGACTGCATCCAGGGTTTCGTCTTCTTCAATGAACTCTAGAATGCCGTTGCGCCGAATTAATTGCTTTTTCTCCGAAAGAACTATGTCTACTTCTTCTTCTGTGAGGCGCCCAGTCGAAACTTGAGCTTTGCGATAAACTTTTTCAGCTTCGTCCTTGGTCAATCCCAAGGCTGCTTTTAAAAGTTTTTCTCGCCCTTCTGTGGTAATGCGTCGCGATTTCGTTTGTTCCAACTGACCAGACAATACTTGGTTTAGTTCCTTCATGTCTGGCAACGCGAAGTCTAATACCACTACTTCCTTTTCTAGCTCGATCGGAATTTGCTGCAAAGGAGACATCAGTATAATTGTCTTTTGCGTTCCTTTGAAGTGGGCGATCGCATCGCGCAACCACCTCGTTACCGGAGGAGAATCTATAAAAGGATGCAAATCTTTGAAAATGTAGATGCTAGCGTTACTGTTGGGTTCTCGCTGCCTGATCACCCATTCAATTGCTGCCTCTGGCGAGACGGTGTTGTGTTGGGTGGTGGTGCGGGGTTGACCATACTCCACAATGCCGTGAGTTACAGTCCAGATAAATACTCGTCGCTGTGGTTTTGCTTGAGCTATTGTCGAAATTGCTTGCTCACACCGCTCTTCCTCGGATGTCACGAGGTAGATCAGAGGATATTGAGCTTGGATTAGAATACTGATCTCTTCTTGCATATTCCTCGACCCACTAGAGACGGTGCTATCTTTGCTGAATCTCAATGCTGCCATTAGCCCTCTTACTGAAATGTTCAGTTTTAGCTTTTTGGGGAAGCAAGGCATTCTTAGCAGGGAACCAATTCTTCCTCTCCCGGTTTTGCCGTGCTGGCACTGACGCCCGACACCTGCTTTACTGGAAGATCCTGTTCAGCCAATACGCTCGGCTGACTTGTTACGGATGCCAGTTCTCCATCTCGCATTACTACTGAACCCGTGCATTCTGGACAGTTGTATACCCGATGGGTTTGTCCGTAGGAGGCTTCTACTTCGTCAACCAGTTCGGGATTTCCTAGGTAGAAGACAATTGCCCTTTCTGCAATTGATGACATCGGTTCAGTTTCGACTGCGGCTCGGATTTTGAGCTGGCGATGCAGTTCTGGTGGAAGATACAATGTAACTTTTTGCTTTTCTTGCATAGGACAGTGAATTGACTTACCCGGGTATGTATATCAGATTAGCCGCTTAATTCTTTGCTGTCAAGCCTCTATGCTGCTTTAGCGTCATCTTGTAATATTTCGTTACATTTGAGGTAACTCTGGGGCTGTTAACAACGAAAAAGTTAGGGGTGTAGCTGATGAGGCCGAGGTGCAGCGGCAGGTATGGGTAGCGTCAAGGACGATCGACCAACTATAAATATGAACAATAGATATATAGGAGTAGGGCCAACAAATTCTTTGAGTCGCCATCTGGGGTAAGGTGCGCCATCAGTGCCCAGCCCGCTCATGAGTGCGCCGTCATTACTGACAAGTTAAGCTAAAACCCACATTCCGCAGATGTGATGATATTACTGGTATTTTTCAAAAATCAAAGCCATCAAACTTTTTTTAGTCTAACTTTTTTAACTTTAATTTATATTTTTTATGAAAATTAAGTAGTCAAGCAAAATTAATTACATAATTATCTCCAAATTCTTTAACAATAGTCCGGACAGTTTTTGGAACTATACTACAAGCTTACGCGGGGCAAGGAGCATAAAAAAGTCGAATTAAATGTAAGTCAGGGGTGGAGCTGACATTGATTTAATTATCCACAGTGGCTCAAAGTCAAGCGAGCATAAGCCATTGGGCCAAAAACTGTCCGAACTATTGTTTTAAGTCTCCTGATTCGTTAAAATTATCCCAGCTCATCCGATCTAAGAATACATACCCTTCAAAGCAACTAGCTGATAGTTTGGCTCGCCTCTCTACGCTTTTTCCGGCTTTTCCTCTGACTATCGGACGGATGTGGGGTTGGCTTAAACTTACTATTCTATCCTCAATACTCTGTTTATTATTATCAAATAACCATTGCTGTTGGCGATAGACATCTGTAAGGACTAGCAAGGTTTTATATTGCTTTTTGTTCAGGCATTCTATGGTCGCACCTGCATCGATTAGCTGTTGAATATGAGGTAGATTTCTTTTAATATATTGGAGCTGTTTTTTTAGTGCCTGTTTTCTTTTGTTTCGGGTGGGCTGTCTTTGTTTAGCTACTGCTAAGTAGTCTTTTCTTGCTAGATTACGGTAGGTTGTTGGTTTTTTACTGGTTTGATATTTGATCTGTTTATACAGGATGTCTATAATTTTTTCGGTATGAACTCTGGCTTTGTT
Source organism: Microcoleus sp. AT8-B5 (assembly GCF_036705565.1). Taxonomy (NCBI): domain Bacteria; kingdom Bacillati; phylum Cyanobacteriota; class Cyanophyceae; order Oscillatoriales; family Microcoleaceae; genus Microcoleus; species Microcoleus sp. AT8-B5. The sequence goes on along the minus strand of NZ_JAUBUY010000043.1, from coordinate 21,939 downwards.
TAATAGTCCTAAGTCGGTCGGATAGGTAATGTCGGCTGGGGCACAGGTAGCATCTATGATTAATTTTCCGCGATTGGGTGACTCATTTTTGGCGTCCGAATCCTTTTTTTTTATGGTTTAACTGGGGTGATGGAGCGGATTTTTTCAACCATTCGTTCGTTAAGTTTATTAATTAGATTCTGGCTAATTCGTTGCCGAAAATGAACTAATAGAGAGGGGTCAAAGGGTAGCTCGTTACTGTAGCTTGATTGACCAATAAAGTATTGTAGATAGGGGTTTTCCCTAATCTGTTCTACTCTTGGACGATCGCTAATTCCCAGTTTTTTTTTAATGATTAATACTCCCAACGCCATCCGAAAAGATTTGGCTGGTGCACCATGCGCTGTCGGGAAGTTAGCCGCATATTCTGATTCAAATTCATCCCACGGGATTATTTGGGCCATTTTTACCCAACGGTTGAGGGCTGACAATTTACATCCGTTGGTTAGTTCAAAGTCTAAGGGTTGGAGGGGAGCAAGCTCAGCTTTTCTGTACATGATCGCAGGTGGCTATGCACGGGTTTTGACCTATTTTACCTGTTTATCACGGCGACTTTACTCTCGCTCGCGCGATCGAAACCTTTCGCCACGCAATATGCGATCGATTATTCAGCAAGCCCTAATATATTCAGATCATCTCAGTGGGATGTTAAGAACTCGCGATTTGGATAGCGAACTCTTAACCTCCCACTATAATTCCGATGTCAGCGGATTTGATAGAAGTTTTTTTGAACAGGCGATCGCACTTGCACCTCAAAACGATTAGTTACGATGTGTTTGCTTTTTTAGCTTTTACTTGCGATCGCCCATAATTCACCAGAAACGTTTAAATTTCAACCATATAATACTTCTTCTACAGGCGGCGTGGCGTCTGTGGGGTCGAACTGTTTGATTTTCAAAGCTTGTAGCAAAAACAGCCAGATATAAAGCGGATTCAAAAAAACATACCGCTGCCAAAGGCGCCGAGGTTCCTTAATCATCCGAAACAGCCATTCCAAACCTATTTTAGATAAAAAGTCAGGAGATTTAGCCAAATTACCCGCATGAAAATCGTAAGCAGCACCTACAGCAATCAACGGCATTGATAAGTCATCCCGGTATTCGTAAGCCCAGACTTCTTGTCGCGGACACCCTAAACCGACAAAAGTAATTGCTGCACCGCTGTTGCGAATTTGCTGTGCAATTTCTTCTTTCTCTTGGGGCGAAACCTGCCTAAATTTAGAAGGCTGAGTTCCAGCAATAATTAACTTGGGAAAACGCTGGCAGAGATTGCGAGATAAAGCTTCCAGTACAGAAGCTTGAGATCCGTACAAATAGATAGGTAATCCTTCTTCTGCCGCACGTTCGCAGATTTGTAACATCGCATTCGGCCCGCAAACTCGATCAGGCAATTCCGTATGGTATAGCCAATTTAATGCCCACCTGACGGGCTGTCCGTCTGGCAATACTAAGTCAATGTGATTAATCCGATAACGATGAGTGCTGTCGAGAACCCCAGTCATTACCCCGTGAACCGCTAGGGCAGAAACTGACATTGGTTTTCCGGCGCTGGCTGCCGCAATAATTTTGCTAACCGCCGCTTCATAATTAACGGCATTTACTAATATGCCCAGTACATTCTTTTTCCCTTTATCAATCATGGAGCACCTCTTTAAGTCAACGATCGCAGTTACACTCATAAATCTCCCCTAAGATTTGTTTAACTTTGTATTCTTCACTCGTTTACCGAAATTCCCAGCACATTCTTTTTGCCCCACTCAATCATTGGAATCCTCTTTCAGCCAACGCTCGCGGTTACATTCATAAATCTCCTGTAGGATTTGTTTAACGTTATATTTCATTTTCCAGTTGGGATAGTGACTGGAAAATTTTGAATTGTCGCTAATCCACCAAATGTGATCGCCAATGCGATTCCCTTCAGCATAAGTCCAATTAAACTTGCGTTCCGCAATTGCCTCGCACATCTGGATAGCTTCTAACATCGAACAATTGCTGTACCGGCCTCCTCCTGTATTATAAACTTGGGCGCTTTTGGGAGCTTTATAAAATTCATAAAATGCCGAGATTAAATCAGCACTATGAATGTTATCGCGAACTTGCTTGCCTTTGTAGCCAAACACGGTGTAAGGAGTTCCCGTGACAGCACACTTCATCAAGTAGGCTAGGAAGCCGTGCAATTGAGCTCCAGAGTGATTGGGACCTGTCAAACAGCCGCCGCGAAAACAAGCGGTGTTCATATTAAAATATCGACCGTATTCTTGTACTAAAACGTCAGCAGCTACCTTAGAAGCACCAAACAAACTGTGCAGGCACTGATCGATTGACATATCTTCACGAATGCCACCTTCGTAAGTATGCCCGGGTTCAATTTCCCACCTGTGTTCTAATTCAATTAAAGGCAAATTGTTAGGCGTATCGCCGTATACTTTGTTTGTAGAAGTGAAAATAAAAACCGCTTTGGGACAGTACAGGCGAGTTACTTCTAGAAGATTGAGAGTGCCGTTGGCATTGACTGTAAAGTCTATTTTCGGAGCACGGGAAGCCCAATCATGGCTGGGCTGGGCTGCTGTGTGAATTACTAATTCGATCGACTCGCCGTACCGCTGAAAGATATTGGTAATCGCTTCATAGTCGCGAATGTCCACATCTAAGTGATAATACTTGGTACCCAAAGACTTTTCGAGCAGTTGGCGGTTCCAGTTTGTGGAACCATCAGCACCAAAAAAGAACTGGCGCATATTATTGTCGATCCCAACTATATCTAAGCCTTGTTTGGCAAAGAACTGACACGCCTCAGAGCCAATTAAACCCGCCGAGCCAGTAATGATTGCAACGCCCACGTTTCACCGCCTGAAAAAATATAGTTTTCTTTGTTTTGCCCGATCGAACCCATCAGAAGTTATCCTGATTTTCCATCGAATACATCTTCGCACAATTGGGCAAAGAATAGACCTTTAACATCCCAATCATAGATTTCCCTGACGCGCGTTTGGCCCGATCGACCCAAGCGATCTCGCAATTCACGATCTTGGGCTAAACACACTATAGCTTCTGCTAGACCTTGCACAGTGCGATCTGGGTCAGTAGCAGCCACTTTAATCCCCGTTTGAGCCGTTACTTGAGTAGCCGGACCCCCCAAATCCAAACAAATCGTCGGACGACCAACCCCCATCATTTCCGTGCAGACAAATCCGCCAGAGTCATGCAAACTCGGATGGAGGAGAACGTGAGACTCCCCCATTTTAGAAAGAGTTTCACTGCGAGATAAAGTTCCCCAAAAAAATACTTTATTTGCCAGTCCCAATTCTGTTGCCAAAGCTTCCAAACGCTGCCTTTCCGGGCCGTCTCCCACAATCCAGTATTCCGATTGTTCCAGCTTCGCCTCCGCAAATGCACGGAGTCCCAAGTGCACCCCTTTCCAATGTAAGAGACGACCAACACTGATGAATCTAATTGGTTGCTCCGGCGGGGTAGGAAATTTCTCTAGTTCTTGAATTTCCTGCTGCGATAAACCGACTTGCGAGAAAATCTTCACGTTTTTTGCTTTAAGAAATCGCAGTCGGGCTGCGGTTTCTTCCGTAGTCGCCAGTGCCACGGCACTGCGGCGCGCCGTCAGACCCACAAACGGATCGCGTTCTCCTACGCTTTGAGCCAATGCCCGCAGCGTTTCGTAAATTTTCCCCCGGCGGCTAAAATCTTGCCAAAAAGGCTTTGGTGCTGCTTCTGCACCCCCCACAGGCCCCCAAATAAAAGGATGCGGCAACAGCGCCAGGAAACTGGGAGACCAATGTTTGACATAAGTCACGTGATGTACTATGTCAAAACCAATTTCGCGATCGAGCTTCCGAGCGATAAAATAAGCCCAGATTTGCCACAGATAGTAGTGAAGTTGCAGCAATCCTTGTTTCCCCTTCCAATCTTCGCTCCACCCAAACGGATCAAAATAAACAAAGTGCAGGTTGGGCACTGGGTTCCGCTCTAGTTCTGCTTCAATGTACGATCGACAAAACGTGCGAGTAAATACCCAACTTTCGTGATGTTTAGCAGATTGGATAACAGTATTCCATCCTACTCCCTCTTCGGAGCCGAGATTCGGTTCGCAAGCAAACGCAGATAATAAAACTTTCATGGCTAAGTGGTAATTGGTAATTGGTAATTGGTAATTGGTAATTGGTAATTTTTCCCTCTTTCCTCTTCCATCCCTCCGTTAAATCCTTTAAAAAATCCTTTGCCGAACTTGCTTTACCTATTCTCCATCAAAAAAGATGTAACTTCGACGTAAGCTTTAGCTGCTGTTTCTGGCGTTTTTTGAGAAATTATCTGTCGTGAACGCTCTCCCATCGACTCAATCAAATCAGGATGATCTAGAAAAACTTGCATTTTCTCCGCTAATTCTTGAACACTGCTAGGGTCGAAAATATAACCGTTCTCGCCTGACATAATTAACTCACAGGAAGCTGCACCATTTGAACACAAGACTGGTTTTCCCAAAACCATCGCTTCGGGTACAACCATTCCCCAGACATCCTCAAAAGTAGGGAAAACAAAAATATCAGCTTGCTGAAAATAAGCACCTAAATTTCCATATTCTACCCATCCCGCCCACGTTACTTGCTCTTCAAAATCGCACTCTTTAATAAATGCTTCCAGTTCTTCGCGCTGATCTCCCTTCCCAATAATCAACAGCGAATAATCAACATAACCTTGATTTTTAAGAATAGCGCAAGCTTCTAAGAGCGTTTTAATTCCCTTTCTTGATGTGATCCGCCCTACATACAGAAAAATCGGGCGCTTTAACGGCAAGTTGGGCGGCTGAGTTTGATCTAATAGTTTAATCAAAGCTCCCGCATCAGGTACTAGATAGGTTCTGGTAAAAATTTTATCCTCCGGTACGTTGAGAACTTCTATCAGATATTTTTTACCCGCATTGCTATTGGCAACAAAAGCATCGGCAAACCGCACAAGGATGCGGCGCACAAATGTCCTAAAACTGGAATCTCGAAAGTCTGTATTGGGGGAACTACCATCGTAAATAATGGCAATTTTCCACCTCAGTAGCGGTTTTAAAAACGCAACAATTACAGTCCACAAAGAGAAAGCTTGGGGAAAGACCACATGAGGTCTAAATTTTAGCAAATAGCCGATAATACTAGGCGATACTACAATGAATCCGCGATCGTATCCTGTTTCTATCTTTTCCGTCTCGACAAATTTAGTTTCCCCTACCAACTGAATTGCCGATGCTCCCGGCAGTGTAGGATCGAACCCAGACCAAACACGACCAGTATAAAATACAGTATTCTTAAAAATTTTTGTAAATTCCCTCAAAACAGGCTGCCAGTAAGCTCCCAGTTCCACTTCCGGGACAAGCCAAGCAATGCGGAGTTCATTTCTATCAACCATCCTATTCACCTTGAGTTTTGTTTTTAGTCAATCCCAGTTTGCTCAACACTGAAAGCCAAACTAACCTGCGATAAGGTAGCAGCCAATAAATTGGCCACAACCAGCCACCATGCCGCTGAGTAAATACTTTCCACTCTTGAGCCGGTTGCAAGGTAGTATCTTTGAATGATAAACCTTTCGGTTTGCTCATTTTATCCAATCCTTCACTTAAATTATCAGCAGCCGTTTTGGTCACCTGGGGGTTGAGAGAACAAGTTCCTAAATAGCCAGGAGCAATCCAAACTGTACATCCTTTCTGTCTGGCTCGTAAACCATAATCCCAATCGCCAATATAATGGACAAAAGCTGGATCGAGGTTGCCGATATTTTGCACAACGCTGCGGGGAATTAATACGCAGTTGCCGTGCATAGTATCGCACATCTGAGCCTCTTTTGTTGGTTCGAGGATAGCATATCGGAATGGGTGCAAAGGGTTATTTCGTACCATACCGCCATATGTTGTTTGACCCGTTTCAGGGTCGCAGGTAGAACCGCCAATGATGGCTTTTGTTTCTCCTTTTTCTGATAACTTTTGAGTGGTTTCTAGCAAGACACTTACGGTTTCTGGATAAATAAGAGTGTCATCATTTAACCAGAGGTAGTAGTCGGGATTATCTTTCATTGCTTCGGTGAAAGCCCCACGCATTCCCCCGTTCCAAAATAAGTTCCCATCGCCGGAAAAAATATTGACTTGAGGATAGATTTGACGAACTGCCTCGCTGGTGCCATCGGTACTGGCGTCATCGACTAAATAGGCTAAAATATCAACATCGGCTGGAAGTGCCTGCTTAAAAAGAGCCTCTAAGCAAGCTAATGTTTTCTCTTTACGGTTGAAGCAAGTTAAAAGGGCCGCGATTTTAGTACGGTTCATTATTCGCAATTTGGTGGCTTTTAGCGATAGCTAAGTAAAATTTACTACGTAAAATCTGATGTTTACTTTGGAATGGACACAAGATCGTTAAAAACAGACAAATAGCGATTTGCTTGTATGTCTAAAGTAAATTCTTGTTCCACTTTCTGGCGGGCGCGAATACAAAGTTTTTGATGCCGATTGGGATCTTCTAAAACCCAAGCAATTCCTCGCGCTAAGTCTTCTGTTTCATAAGGTTTAGCTAAATAGCCATTTGAGCAGTGTTCGATCATATCGGGCAGTCCCCCAATATTAAATGCGGCGCTGGGGATGCCACAAGCAAGGGCTTCCATGACTGTATTTGGCAAGTTATCTATCACGGAAGGGGCGACAAAAATATCTGCTGCTGCATAAACCGTTGCTAGGGAAATATCATCTGCGAGTCTCCCCAAATAGTTAGTTTTAAAACCAAGTTCAATGGGATTTTCTGGTTCAGAAGAGCCAAAAACCAGCAACTCTATCCGATCTTTCCAGCCTGATTTACTGAGGCTTTGTAAAGCTGGTACGAGCAAGTTAAATCCTTTCCAGCGATCGCCTGTTCCACTTGCACCTCCAAAGAGTACAATTTGTTTATCTTGAGGCAAATTCAAGATTTCCCGCGCCCACTGACGATTTATGGGTTTGTACTTTTGAGTATTGATGCCATTAGGAATTATTTCAACTCGAAAATCTTTGAATAAAGAACTAGAATGAGCGCATTTAGCTAACCAAACACTAGGGCTAACCAAAGTTAGTTTAAGCTTATCCCAAGCTTTAGCTTTCCGCTGCCACACCCACCGCGACAGATCCGAATCTTTATTACTGTGGAGTTGCGGACAACTACCACAAGATTGAGTATAGCGATCGCAATCTTCACTATAATGACAGCCACCTGTAAAAGGCCACATATCATGCAGCGTCCAAACTAAGGGCTGCTTAAACTTGGGAATACTTTCAACTTGTAAATAACCCCCACAAACCCAGTGTAAATTAATAATATCAGGAGCGAGTATATCCAGTTGATTCGATAGAGCATCTGGCAGCACTTCTGTAGAAAATATAACTGGGTTTCTCTTAGGGTAGAGCCGCAATGGTGCGTTAGATAAAGTTGAAATAATCTTATCAAACTTATTTGCAATACTATGTGGTGACGAAATTACATTGCGATCGCCACTACTCTTATTTTTTACCAGCATTTGCGAAGACACACCAATCCCCTGGAAACCTTGGTGCAGTCGATAAGCGGCGCGGGCAGCCCCCCCTTCACTATCAGAACTATTGAGAAGTACAACCTTCATTTCCCATGCCTCTCCTCTAAATTTCTAGCTGACTTTGCCTGATTTTTTCAAAATTTTATTAACCTTTTTTTGCACCTTTCTTAGCAAGGGGGGATCGTAATCAAATAAAGTTTTTTGTGTAAAATTATCTGCTTGCGTATCCCTCATTGCAAAAGGCGGGTGTTTCATCGGAAATGTTATAGCTTCTACAGGCATATTACTGTAAGGACTGTTGACATCCTCCGTATTAGTTCCCCCTACACCATGTCCGATATTAGAAACTAAATTGACATTGGCAAGAATATTCGTACCCTTTTGAATAAAACTAGCAAAAGTCCACTGACAAGCCCAACTCTGTAATTTTCTTTCATAACAAAGCTGAAAAATATTTTTCCAAACTTTTGCAGTATGGGAGTCTCCCAGTACATCTATCAAAAAATTACCATCGCGAATTTCTGGCCACAGGTTCATATCTAAATCATACTGCTGCCAAGCTCGCCTCCAACTCGCCCAGCTCCAGCAGTGATTATAGCGAGAAAAGTAGTAACTATAATCAGTTCTTTTTCGCCCAAACTGAACATTTTGACCAGAGATTGACAGCATCCGCCGATCGTCTCGGTAACGATCCAGCAATTCTTCAGCAAAGCGGAAAAAAGTAGGATCAGGGAGACAGTCATCCTCAAGAAGAATTGCCTCTTCAACTTTATCAAACACCCAATTCATACCACTAGAAACCCGCAGGCGACAACCGAGATTTACGTCTGCGTAATTCTTCAAAACTTCGCAGTCCCAATCTACTTGGTCAATAATAGCTCTAGCGGCAGCACATTCTTGATCTTCTCCAGGCCTATCTGGACGTGCCCCGTCAGCAATTACTAGCAATTTGGGAGGTTTGGCCTGACGAATTGCCTCAAATACTCTAGCCGTTGTACCTGGGCGTTTGAAAATGATAAAAGCGACGGCTGTTTGGATTTGGTAATTGAACATTTCTGCAACTCTAATTTTTATAGTAGTGTTCAACATCTGAATTAACAATATCAGCAGTCATATCCGATTTAAAATTAAACCACTTGTGAAGCATCACAGCCGCTATGTATGCCAGTGTATCATTGCTCGTCTGATAGGGCAAAAATCTATAGCGAAAACTAGCCATTCTCGGGTCACGTTCTTGGTATAAAATATCTTGGGCAAAGTTACCCCAACGCTCATCTATCAAATCAATTGTCATACCAGCATGAGCCGAAGGTAGCAACATATTAGAGCCGTGAAGACCAATTACTAAGCGGCTTTGTGAATAAACACGGCATATTTCCCTTTCAACTTTTTCATTAAAACTATCCACTCTGTAATCTTCAATCCATTCTGGAAACTTAGTTTTTGTCCCCAAACCAGCGACGGCAAATTTTGCTTCTGGTACTTGCAACCTGATTTTCTCAAATAAGTGCTGAATTTTTAAATTTTGCAATGGCAATGCCCTTTCTCGTTGATTTAGCTTTTTCAGAACTCGGAACAGCCCACTGTTAACTAATAAACGATCTTCCCGCCAAATAAAAGTAATTCTTGTTTCTGGTTCATCAAATTTGTGTTTGGGAACTCTAGTAAACCGCGTGATGTCAAACTGACTAGGGTGAGAATGGGCTTCGCTGACATAAATTTCCTCAAAGCGTTTAGTTTCTTCATCCACAAACTCGGCGAAGCTGGGATAGTAAGTTTGACCATTTTTTAAAGAAATAGGTACTGTCCAGACTTCTGCAACTTCATCAGGAACCATCCACCTTAGAAACTTAGGAACTATCACAACTAACCCGTAGTCAGAGTTGCATTCTAAGTGCCTTTGTGCATTTAGCAACTTCAGCAGGGAATGACCATAAAGATGATCGATACAGTTTAAGATAATTACCCGCTTGCAGGGTTTAAAAATCTCTTTTACAATCTCAAGTTTTTCTGGTTGAGGATTTTGGAGTGAATTGAGTAATGGTTTGCCTAGCCATTCTTTTATGTTAGCAACTTTTGCAAAAACTTCACCTTTGGCTGTATCAACTTGGACGGAGTTTCTGACTCCATGACCTACTCTCAACTCGTCGATTATTTCGCTACCACATCCCACGCACTTACAATCCAGAACAATATGTATCCCTTGCCACAAAATTTTTTGGGCCTTGAGTTCCGTGTCGCAATAGGGGCAATTCGATCGCTGTTCGATTTTAGGTTTAATTTGAATCACTTTACTACTCCTCTGATTCTACAAGCTGCCTTGTATAAGTTAAGCGAGCGCCAGATGAAATTTGCGAATGGGCGCAATTCCTTAATCAAGAAGTTGACTAATATAATTACGTAAAAATAAGTTATCAGAGTAGCTGTGGTTGCTCCAAAAGCTCCATACTTAGGAATCAGCAAAAAGTTCAACCCTACATTTAAAGTAGATCCGACTACAGTCAAATAAAGACCGTAGCGCAACTGACCTTCTATGTTTAAATATGTACTCCGTGCTACTCCAAAGTTACTGCCAAATTGCGCCCAAACATAGATTCCAAGCACCGCTGCTGACTGTGCATATTTGTCACCGTAAAGTAGATGCACTATCCAGGGAGAAAGTAATGATATCGGTATGGCAACTCCCAACCATAAAAATATCATAATATCAGAATAAATTTGAAATTTATTTAGATATTCCTCATAATTGGTCTTTCTCAAATTCGCTAATTTGGGAAAAATAGAGCTGGATATGATCATCGGCAAGAAATCGCAGATTTCCGAAATTTTAACAGCAGCAGCATAATAGCCCAGTTCTGCATTTTTATTCATCGCACCGAGCATTATCTGATCGGTTTTTGAGTACACATAAACTGCAAATCCCGACAAAATTATCGGCCAACTCTCCGATAGCAGTTCCTTACACTTTTCCCCACTGAAGTGCCAATCCTTAATTTTATTCCCCGTAAGCTTATAAAAATATACATAAGCGATTCCTACCAATGCCACCTCTGTCAATCTAACCCAGGCGAAGGCAAGCAGGGGGGCTTTAATTGTCACTAACCCAATTCTGACAGCAGCAACTAAAAAACATACCGAATTTTTAGCCAACACTGTATATTTTGACTGGATTTGGGACTGGAACCAAAAATTGATAGCCTCAAAAGCATTAAAGATAGTTCCAGCAGCGATGATACCTACCAGCCACCGAGTCAGAGTGTCGTTGGGCTTGACTAGCGTAATCACGGTGACAGTTAACAACAAAGTGATGCAGCCACCAGTAAATTGCAGTCCGAAGGCAGTTCCCAGGGTCTCATTTTTGCATTCAGGGTCGCGAGCTATATTCCTCACTACCAGAGTACCCAACCCCATCGTTGCCACCGAACTAAACAGCGACACAAAGGCGATCGCGTAGTTGAGCAATCCAAATTGTGTCGGACCAAGATAGCGAGCCACCCAAAGGCCTACAAACAGACCTAGACCCATCTGCAAGATTTGGTCAGTGAACAGCCAAGCTATGTTACTTAGTACCTGGCGCAGACCCGGACCAAGCTTTTGACCTATACCAGCCAACTTGTCTAACATCGGCAATTTTAAATTGTTACCAAATAAAAATACACTTTTTGAACTTTTTGCAATCTAGCTAGAGTAGTAATGCTTTATAGTCTATCATAAGACTAGCACTTATGCAGCATTTACACCAATCACCCTAACTACAACTTTTCCCACTATGTATTCTAAAATTTCAAATACCATACGATTCGTTTAACCTAAACGAGTATTATTACTCATTTAGGTTTGTTTAGCTCATTTGCTAGAACAACTGAGGAGATTGGTAGGTGTGGTTTAACCCAACTCCTATCCCTACAAATGCAAAGGTGAAAGCATAATCCCTAGTTTACTGGGTATGATCCACTATGCTAAAGCAGGATTAAAAGGCAGAACTGAACTACTGATACCCAAACTTGGTAAATGTTGAGCAAGCAGTCTAGGCGTAGCGAAAGCAAAAAGGATGATAAGTTGGAGTTTAATATATGAAAACACCTGTGGCTTTTTTTGGATTTAATCGCCCTCATACAACAGAGAGGGTATTTGCAGCGATTCGGGAAGTTAAACCGCCTAAACTTCTACTCGTGGTTGATGGACCACGCTCTGATAAGCCAGAGGAAGCTGAAAAATGTGCTGAGGTAAGGGCTATAATTGAAAAAGTGGACTGGGATTGTCAAGTTTATAAAAATTATGCTGAGGCTAATATGGGCTGTAAGCACAGGGTAGCTAGTGGGTTAGATTGGGTATTTAATACAGTAGAAGAAGCAATTATTGTGGAAGATGATTGCTTGCCAAATCCATCTTTTTTTCAATTTTGTGAAGAAATGTTGGATTTATATAGAAATGAACCCAGGGTAATGATGATTAGTGGGACTAATTATTTGGAGGAATGGAAATTAGATCTGCAAAGTTATCATTTCTCGTATTATGGAGGTATTTGGGGCTGGGCTTCTTGGCAGAGGGCCTGGCAATTTTATGATATTAATATGCAGGCTTGGATCAATCCTGACGTGAAAGCAAAAATTAAAGCTATACTGGCTGATGAGGCTCAGTATAAAATTAGAGCGCGGGATTTAGAAAATACTTTTCAGGGTAAGGTAGATACGTGGGATTTTCAATGGAGTTTTGCTCGCTTGGCTCAAGGGGGCTTGTCGATCGTGCCTTGTGTTAATTTGGTGGCTAATTTAGGTTTTGGGTTAGCGGCTACTCATACTGGAACTCTCAATAAGGAAATAGCAGAAATGAAACAATTAGATTTAAGGTTTCCTCTTGAAATCAATGATAATCTGATGGTGGATCGAGAGTACGATCGATTAATGTTTGAAAAATTATTTATCAGCCATGAAAGTTTGATTAATAAGGTGATCAAACACTTAAAAAAAATTCCCGATAAACTCTGGTTAAAATGATTTTTGCCAATTCCAATGAAATGATACGAAATGTCACTGTCAACTTACTCAACTTAATGAAAAATAGGCTATGAAAACTATCTCAGTCTTGGATACCTCAATCTGTAGCTCTAATTTAGGAGACCAGATCATTATGGATGCAGTGAATAGCATTTTATATGAGATGTTTCCTGATCGACTATTTATTAATTTTCCTACTCATGATGTCATATCGAGCGATTCTTACCGCTTGATGAGTAAAAGCAGTTTAATTTTTGTCGGTGGTACTAATTTATTGTCCTCTAACATGAACTCATATAATCAATGGAAGGTCAGTTTAATGGACTCTCTATTTATTACAGATATTACGCTAATGGGTGTGGGATGGTGGCAATACCAAAATCAGCCTAATTTATATACCAAAATTTTGTATGAACGGCTATTAAGTAAAAAATATCTGCACTCAGTGAGAGACAGTTACACAGAAAAACAGCTAAAATCGATCGGGATTAATAATGTAATTAATACTGCTTGTCCTACTATGTGGAAATTAACAGAGGAACATTGTGTCCAAATTCCTCAAGGTAAAGCAGAGTCAGTATTGGTTACTTTTACTGAGTATAATCAAAATCCTAGTTTAGATAAGCAGTTAGTGGAATTACTGAAACAGGAATATAAGTTAATTTATTACTGGACGCAACAGCCCAAAGATTATCAGCACATGAAAGATATATGTGGCGAGGGAGCAATTTATCTTAATCCTAGCTTATCAGCTTTAGATATGGCTTTGTCTCAGTATCCGGTTGATTATGTAGGGACACGATTACACGCTGGGATTAGAGCTTTACAATATAAAAGGAGAACTTTAATTCTGTCAGTTGATAATCGCGCTACAGAAATTTCTAAAGATACTAATTTGCCAGTCGTACAAAGAGATGATTTAAACAGTGTGGCTAATTGGATTAATGCTAAAGAAGAAACTTTAGTAAAAATCCCTTTAACAGCCATTAATGAGTGGAAAAAGCAATTTTTAGCGACTGTCAATAATTATTAGCTAATCTGTTAAGCTGTTCATCATTTAAATTTTCCAGGCTATCTAAGCAAGTATTGGGTTTCAACCTCTGAAACACGCAGTTTAAATGCACAACAGCTTACGCATTTAAACTGTATATTCTAGCAAGCGAGGATGCTTACACTGCAAGGATTTCACGGTCACCCAATAACCTATTTATATGCTTAATTAATTATGAAAGTATTAGTGATTAATACATCGGATATTAGTGGTGGAGCGGCGAGGGCTGCTTACCATTTACATGAAGATTTACAAGGTCTAAATGGGGAGCATCCCGATTTTGCAAGTGCGTCAGTTGTTTTTGCAAGTGAGGCAAGGTAAAATGTTGGTAACATTTATTTTTGGGATAGGCAAGTGTGTAACCATTTTGCTGCCTATCTTTTTTTACCATAACTCGGCTGAATCTTTGCCCAGTCGTCAGGGTTTTGGGCGGGTTATCACCCCTTCAGGTCTACGTCTTAGCTTTCATGTCACCCCTTCAGCTTACATTCAGGACATTCCATTGATTTTAATTCTCGGTTGATGTTTTTTGTTACTCTCGATCTCTCTGTATCATACCTCAATCCAGCAACGCCGATTTTCAGTGTTTAGAAAATATAAAGGCGGTTGTGGAACGCTTGGCTATCGAGCAAAATCAGACTCGTCAGATGATATTATCGCACAGCTTGGCACATCTTCGATCCGCCCAAGGAACTTTACTTCAGTCGAGAGTGCGAGCTACAGAAGGCCTTTGAGGGTTGCTGCTGCTACTGTTGGAAGTGTTACTAGTATTGTCTATGGCAAGTCTAACTGTCAACATTACATAACTCAGCCAAGCATTTCCGATTCCCAGGATCTGAGTTTCTGTGATGTTGCTCATAATAATAGACACCAGAAAACAAATAGGGATTCCCGCGTCTTCCAGCTTGCTACGACTCAAATACCGGACTGCGTAAGCCAAATTAAGAAGCAGGGAAATCATCATTAAGATTAATCCTGGCCAACCGAAGGCTAACAATATTCCGATCGCGCCATTGTGAGGATTTTTCGGTTGAAATCCATTAGTAGTATAAATAAAATAAGCAGGAGTAGCGGGGCCTAACTTATCTTGTTGAAAAAATCCCTCGTATCCGTAGCCAAACCAGGGGCGCTGATTGGCCGCAGCTATTAACTGCGGCCAGAATTCGGTCCGCCCAGTTAGAGTCAAGTCCTTGCCTAACCCACCTACAACAATATCCTCTAGGTTGTCTACTACAAAAACCGTCATAATTATGCTGACCACCAGGAAACATATAATCGCAGTAAATGCCCACTGAAAAGTTAATTTTTTTAGAAAGTTTAGTGAGGACACTGCAATTATTAATATGATAGTAATCACTAGAGCCGCTCCCGACTTATTAGCTCTCACCAGGTAAAAATAAAAGAACATCATTCCCAAAGAAATCCAGCGTTCTTTCTGAGTTTTAGCTCCTTGAAAATAATGCAAATACCAAAATGCCGTACATAAAGCTAGGATTCCACCGAGAGAATTTTTAGCTTGCGTTAGGCCTACAAAATCGCCTGCTCCCGGTGGTTTCATTATAAAACTTGCCAAACCCAGTGCCGTGTATCCCCACCGCCAAAAACGAGATAGATCATCCCATTTATATTGCGCGGCCAAGTAAAATCCGAAAGCAGTAAATGCTGAAAAAGCTAGGGCTGCTCTTAGCGTTACGTCAGGAACTAGAGACCATAATGTAGACAGTGATGGCAGTAATATGTAAAGTAAAAAGAAAGGATTCATGATCAATACTTTGGCAAAAAAATCTATAAACTTGCTACCAAAAGCTTTGACCCTAGAAAATAAAATTAATACTATCCACGGGTAAAAAAAATAAGGCAGCATACTTAAAATACTGCCAGATGTATCTTGCAAATTAGTAAGATGCAAGTAATTAAAAGGAGGTTGTGTGAGAGAGGGAGAGATGAAAATATAAAAAGAAGCAAAAGTTTTTTCTAAAGCCAAACCTATTTTTTTGCTACTGGACAATTGAAATAATAGCAAAGTCGCGATGGCGATTATAGCCATTAGCATCCATATAAATAAAGAATTACCTAAAATCAGCTCTTTCAGCATAGCCGCTTTAGACACTGGTTCAGTCATAATTGCTTTCCTTTATCACAAACAAGCTCAAATTATCTAGATATAAAATATAGGCGTCAACCCGCAACCACGCTAACACAGAAATTAGGCATAAAGCAAAAATACAGCACCGTTTTTTCGGCGATCGCTTAAAATAATGAGCTTTTTGCCCAGCACTAAAAAGGCTACACTTATATAAATCATAGTCAATAAAATTAGGTTGTGTATGGTTAACACCCATTTTCCAAGACAGATAGCCCCGTCGGTTGTGGGTGTTGTCTTGTTTGCTTCCACTGTCCTCGCTGACGCCAGAAGCACCCCGGCACAACTTCCCATCCCGCTAGGCGCAGACCAAGCCCAGACCGTTGCGCCCGTTAGGAGATCGCCCGAAAGCTACAAACTCGGCGGCGGCGATCGCATTCAACTAGAAATACTCGAAGTACCCGAACTCAGCCGCGGCTACGAAGTCCTTTCCGACGGTTCAGTCAACCTGCCCCTGATCGGCTTGGTCTCCGTCCGCGGCCGCACCTTAGTAGAAGCCACCAACATCATCCGCAACGCCTACCGCCGCGTCCTCAAAGACCCCATAGTCACAGTCAGCCTCGTCGCCGCCCGCCCCCTCAACGTCGGCGTCATTGGAGAAGTCACCAGGCCCGGAAACTTCACGATTACTCTAACTCCTGGTCCAGGAGCCGCGCCGAGTGTCCAGTACCCCACCGTCACCCAAGCGATCAGACTCGCAGAAGGCGTCACGGGTGTCGCCGACATCCGCAACATCCGCGTCCGCCGTCCCCAACGAGACGGCCCCGATCAAGTGCTCAATGTCAACCTGTGGAAATTCTTGGAGGAAGGAGACATCTCTCAAGACATAATTTTGCAAGACAGAGACACAATCGTGATTCCCACAGTCGCCAACTTCAACCAAGCAGAAGCTCGTCAATTTGCGACGGCAAACTTTTCGCCACCCCCAGAAAAACCTCGATCGATCTCCATCGTTGGTCAAGTCACCCGCCCCGGGGCTTACGTCGTGATCGGTGGCAATACCACCAACGACCTCAGCCGCGAAGGTTTCCCCACCGTCATCCGGGCCATTCAGCTAGCTGGTGGCATCACATCGGATGCCGACATCCGGCAAATCCAAGTGCGGCGCGTCACCAGAAGAGGTGAACAAATTATCCCAGTCAACCTGTGGCAGTTCCTAGAGTCCGGCGACGGCGCTCAAGATACCATCCTCCAGGAGGGAGACACGATCATTGTGCCCAAAGCCACGATCGTTAACCCAGCAGAAGCTGGCGTACTCGCTAGCACTAACTTTGCCCCCGTCGGCATTAACGTTTTTGTAGTAGGAGAACTCAGAACATCCCTCGATCCCTTGAGGCTCCCAGCTAATGCCACACTGAATCAAGCTTTAGTTTCCAGAGGATTTTTTGGCTACGAGAATACCAGAGCTAGAAGGGATAAAGTTGAGCTAGTCCGCCTCAATAACGACGGTACAGCTACTAAACGGACGATCGAAGTCAATTTAACTCAAGGAATTAACGAAGAAACCAATCCTCAACTTCGCAACAACGACATGATTATCGTATCTCGCAGGGGTCTCGTCAATTTTGTCGATCGCATGAACGCTGTAATCGGACCTGTCGGGCCTGCGACGGGAGTGTTAAATTTTATAAACGTTCTCCGATTTTTATTCAGGTAAGAAGGCGGCGGGTGAGGTGAATAATTCCTGGCAAAGGCTAGAATAAACTAAACAATAAGATTACCCAGCCGCGACCTGGCCGCTTCAAAAATATCAACCTCAAAAATATCAACCTCAAAAATACCCAGGCTGAATATGGATAGCAGACAAGATTACCAACCCTTCACACCTAAATCGAATGGCAAACTGCCGGAGTTATCTGCTCAGAACTACAGAGATCACTTTGTTGAGGAGAGAGAAGAAGAAAAGCTAGACTTGTCCTGGCTCTTAGGCGTCGTGCGCCGTCGCTTCCCGGTCATGGCAGCCGCCACCATTGCTTTGAGCGCCCTGGCAGGAACAGCGATCGTCGCCACTTCTAAAAGCATAACGATCGAGTATGAAGGCTCCTTTTCCCTGTTAGTAGAACCCGCCACTGCTGAAGGTTTGCTGTCCAAACAATTAAACAACACCCAAGCTGCCGACTTAGCAAGAATTAATATAGAAGGAATTAGCTTAGTAGACTACGAAACCCAAATTAGGATTTTGCGTAGCCCCAAATTGATGCAGCCCGTGCTTGAGGAATTGCGAGCGTGGTATCCCAAAATGACCTATACGGAACTGATCTCAAAAATGTCCATCAACCGCATCAGCTACACGAAAGATGGCAAACAGCAAGGCACAAAAATTTTACAAGTTCGCTACAAAGATGCAGACAGAAAAAAAATTAACAACGTATTGGACAAAATTTCTAAAGCTTATCTAGACTACAGCTTGCAGCAACGGCTGATGGGCATTAATCAAGGTATTAAATTTATAGATACGGAGCTTCCCAAGCTCCGAGAAAGAGTAGAAGTTCTGCAATTGCAAGTCCAAAGACTGCGGCAGCAGAGCAACTTATTTGAACCTCAGATAGAGGGAAAATCTTTGTCTGAACAAGTTCAAAGCATTCGCGGCAAGCAAGTAGAAATCAGAGTTCAGCTAAAAGGGATGCGAAACCTCTACCAAAGCTATGAAAAACTACTCAAGGAAAATAATCCCCAGGGGCTGCTGATTACCCAAGGACAAGCTTACGGCGGACTCTTAGGTCAAATTCAGAGAATAGACTCGGAATTGTCAATGAAATTAGCTCAGTACAGAGAAGACAGTTTGCCAGTTTTAGCGCTGCGAAAAAGTCGGGAAGAACTTATTTTAACCGCCACTCAACAAGCAAAAGAAGTGGTGATGGGAAATTTAGAGACCCAAATCAAAGAAATTGAAGCGCGCGATCGTGAAATGACCGCTGTGCAAAATGCTCTCAACCAAAAAATTAGAAACTTTTCAGTTACAACCCGACAATACGACAATTTACAGCGAGAACTGCAAGTAGTTACTAAGAGTTTGTCGGACTTCTTGGCAAAACGAGAAGCCTTGCGAATTGATGCGGCTCAGGAGCAAATACCCTGGGTGCTGATAAATCCTCCGGAAATTCCGCGAGACAAATTCGGCAACCCTATAACAGCTACCGTCAAACAAACCAGAAAACAGTTAGCGCTGGCAGTAATTTTAAGCAGTCTGCTGGGCATAGCCGTCGGCTTGCTCGTAGAGGTACTAAATACTGTGTTCCACACTCCAGAATCACTCAGAATGGCCACAAGATTGCCAATACTCGGGGTGATTCCGTTTACCAAGAAAGTCAAGCGCAGACCGCCAGCCAGACAGAGAAAACTAACATCGGCTCGATCGAACTCGAAAGTGGAAGTAGTCGAACAGGTCGAAGCTAGACCTACTGGTTCGATGAGCGGGGCACCAAGTATTTTGAGCGACTTGGACTATCAATTTTTAGAAGCATTTCGATCCCTATACACGAACATTCACTTGCTGAGCGCAGGCACGGCAATTCGATCGCTCTTAGTCGGCTCAGCCGTAACCGGAGACGGGAAATCTACAGTAGCTTTGCACCTAGCAGCCACAGCAGCAGCCGTAGGACAGCGAGTATTGTTAGTAGATGCAGATTTGCGTTGCCCCCAACTGCACGCTAAGTTAGGACTGTCGAACGTGCGTGGCCTGGGCGATGCCATCTCCACAGATATCAGCCTCAACGACGCGATTCAACGAGCCCCGAACCAAGAAAATTTGTTTGTACTCACCGCAGGCCAAATTCCCCCCGATCCGATCAAGCTTCTTTCTTCCAAAAAAATGCAGTATCTGATGGAGCAATTTCAAGCATTTTTTGACTTAGTAATTTATGACACCCCGCCACTAGCAGGCTTGGCAGACACCCACTTGATCGCAGCTCACACAGACGCTACGATTATGGTCGTCCAAATTGGGCAAACGGACCGAGCGCAAGTTCGCAAAGTTTTAGAAGAATTAAAAATTTCTGGAGCTTCCGTTTTGGGAATCGTTGCTAATGGCTGCAAAAACACCGGTCACAGCTACCGCCAACGCCCGGTCGTTTTAGACACGCTCTACGACCAAAAACTATCGGCTTTAGGTACGAAAAATCCTAATTAGACAAATGTTGATGCAGGCGGCCGAGGGCCGCCGTCCTCAACGGGAAACGCACAACCAAGCTATACCCTGATTTTTTGATAATAGTACCATTTGAGAAAGAAAATGATAGACTAACGGACATAGCCTCGTGTGTCAACCGAGATTGCGCGGATATTTAAATTTTGCGGTAATTACTCAGAAAATGATTGAGAAATCAGCAAAAGTGGGTAAACTACATTTAGCAGAGCGCAATCTCAATCAGGAAAAGACACCTTTGAAGGTGAACGTTAGTGTAAACGTTAATGAGAACGTTTCAACCCAGAAACTTGGTAGGGATTATTCTATGAGTACAGTTATGGTTGTTGATGATAGCGTCACTCTGCGGGAGATGATCGCCGACTTGCTCAAAGGTAGAGGACTAAACGTCACGGTAGCGAGTGATGGCGTAGAAGCTCTAGAGCAAATTAAAGCTAACCGCCCAGATTTAGTCGTTCTGGATATCGTGATGCCCCGGATGAACGGCTACGAAGTCTGTCGCAGGCTCAAAAGCGACCCTAAAACCCAAAATTTGCCTGTAGTAATGTGTTCGAGCAAAAGCGAAGAGTTCGATCGCTATTGGGGAATGAAACAAGGAGCCGACGCTTACATCGCCAAGCCATTTCACCCTCAAGAATTGGTCGGGACTATTAAGCAACTGCTGCGAGGTTGAGGTGGAGGAGTAGGGACAGGAAAAAAATTGTCTTCAGCGCTGATTATTTCTGCTCCCGCAGCCTCTCTAAACTACTCGATTGACAATAGTCCAAACATCCCCGTCCGATCGCACGTAGGGAACAGAAATACTCTTAAAACCAGTAATAAAAGGCTTGTAATAAACTTGCCAGTAGCTGGGACTAATTTGGTCGGCGATGGCCTTGAGTCCCTTCACTTCCGCCGCCAGTTCCGCCGCCAGTTCATTAATCCGTTCCGCGTGTCCCTGAGCTAGTAGTCTTCCTTCTTCAACTTGCTCCTCCATCGGACTGATTCTTTGCAACTTTACCGACTGCTGTTGTTTCTGACTCAGTTGAGCAGACAGAGCCGCGATCGCGTCATCTATACCCTTGACTTCTGCCGACACTTGTGCTGTTTCCCTGGCGTGACGCCGATAAGCATCGGCGATCGCTTGGGGCGAATCACCTGCTGGGACAACATCGGCAATACTAAGCTGCTGGCGTTCCAGGCGCAATTCCTCAATTTTAGAGTAAATTGCTTCTATATCTGTCTGAAGTTTGTCCACCTAATTATTACCGCGTGGTTGTTTGATATTTTAGCATATTAACACAAACCAATGACCTAATCGCCCTATAAATAGCATACAGCACTTCCGGATGTTATGAGGTACAGTAGCAGCAATTAGTAAACCAGTTTTTAAGATGTTTCGGATTAATTAAGTCAAGAGCCACAGAAATTATGGTGTCAACCATTTTAGTGGTGGTTGGTGACAAATGGATCGAGAAAGATTTGAGTTGCGACCACCATAATTCAATTGGATTAAAATCAGGAGACTATGGGGAAAAACACAAGATAGAAGCACCCACCGCTTCAATCTACTGGCTTAATTGAATCTACTTTATGCGCGGGTAAATTATCAATTCACGTCTACTGCTCCCGACCACAATTGTGGCACTAAACATTGCTCAATAAATACCTCAAATGCTTTGCCATCCATTGAGTTATCCATTGTCATGAGTGCCACTACTCGCTTCAAACTAATTGCACCAATTACTGTGACTTTTTTCCCTCGGTAAAAAGGTTTAACCGCATAGACTCTCGTTCCTCGTTGTGAACGTGCATGACTTCTGGTTAAACAAGCGTAATACTCCAGTATCATCTAAAAAGACTATATTTTTTGGGTCGATATGCTTGAGTTTTTACCAATAATCTAACCTTAACTTCATGACTCTTTCAGTGCCGGCTTGGCTACCGATCACTGTTTTTTTTTACGATTCTTCTGGGCAAATAACTCACACAATTCTAGTAAGGTTGCATCGGGATGTGCTGCCACTATTTCTCTCAAAGAAGCT
>NZ_JAUBUY010000042.1:33048-54424 GCF_036705565.1 Microcoleus sp. AT8-B5 | reverse complement strand
TGGGGTTGAAAGCAGTATCCAGGCTGCCGTCGGCGTTCATTCTGGCGATTCTGTTGCGAGCTGTGCCGTTGACTGTGCTGAAAAAGCCCCCTGCGTAGGCCTTGCCACTGCTGTCGAGGGCGATCGCACTGACAGAGCCATTCATGCCGCTACTGGGGTTGAAAGCAGTATCCAGGCTGCCGTCGGCGTTCATTCTGGCGATTCTGTTGCGAGCTGTGCCGTTGACTGTGGTGAACCAGCCGCCTGCGTAAAGTTTGCCACTGCTGTCGAGGGCGAGCGCTATGACAGCGTTATTCATGCCGCCAGTGGGGTTGAAAGCAGTATCCAGGCTGCCGTCGGCGTTCATTCTGGCGATATTGTTGCGAGCTGTGCCGTTGACTGTGCTGAAACCGCCGCCTGCATAAATCCAATCGTTGATGGTGGCAGTGCCATTAGCAGGCGCAGTGGTGATGCTTTGCACTGAGACGCGACTGCTGCCCGTGTCGTTGGCAAGCACATCGATACTGGTAGCGGCCGAGTTAACTGTAACGCCTTTGTTATCTGGGTTAGCCGTAGCTGCTAGGATGTAGTTGTAAGCTTTGAGGCTTTCAGAATTAAACGGTATTGATGTTTCTATCGTGCCTGTTTCTACTTCTAAGTTCCAGTCGCCTCCTAATCCTGCATTGCCTGTAATGTTATTCGATGCTGCTACATCGGCTTTTGTTAATTCACCCAGTTCTTTAACAAATTTGATTCCTGTTTCCCCTGCTGCTACATCGCAGCCATAAAGTAGGATATCGCCATTTGCTGTCAGGGCATTTCCCCACTGTTTGATCTGAGTGCTGAACTTTTCTAAGTCATTCCCATTGAGCGTGTCTGCACCCAGTTTTAAACTGCCTTCACTTCCGTGAGAAAGGATATGAACTGCTTCAATATCTTTTTGATCTGCCAAGGCGTTAGTAATTTGGTCGATCGCGCTGAAATTTTCATCTAAAATGACAATTTGAGCGGCATCGATGCCTTGGATCAGGCTTTGATAATCTTGTACAGAGGAGTCAACGAAAATAATTTGCTTGTTCATGTTTGGTACGTTCATAATTACTGAAATCCTTTATATCTATCGTTTACATCCAAGTCTGGCCGGGCTTGAAACCCCCGCCTCAAAGCTCAAGTCCTCTTGCATAGGACTGAAGAATTTATTAGTCTTATTGCTCAAATCAATCGAGCTGTAAAATTGTTAGCCCGTTCCAATTTTTCACGGGAAATAAACGTGGAAAACTGATTGTCTTCGCTCATGGCTTCCAACATTCTCTCCACTAATCCCCCGACTGGGCTAGTCATAGCAGCGTGAAAGCGGGGATTTTGTCGTAGTAATGCAGCCAGTAAAGTAGAGCCTGAGCGGGGTAGTCCTGATATGAAGTGGGCTTTCACTGGCCTCGTGGGGGAATGGATTTCTATAACATTAGATGCAACCTAAATGTATCATACCACAGACATATCTTTTATAGCCTATCTTTATTTAACATTTCGCAACACAACATCCAGGTTTACGATATCTTTACAATCTAGACATCGTGGGTTGGCTTTCCCTATCTCTATCATTGCTTAGGGCCCCTGCCTCTGTCAGTCGGAAAAGTCGGATCATAAAGTCGGAAAAGTCGGATCTTTTCCATGTGGACATAATTTAGACCTCCCTCAGAGGCTGTGGGTATGAGGGTTTATTTGTTTTAGCGGAATTTTATTGGCTATTTTGCCAGACAGCATTAAGGTTGACGATATCTTTAGAATCTAGACATCGCCCTTGTTATACCAATTTAATGTGAAGTTGCACATATTTCGATCCCCCTAAATCCCCCTTAAGAAGGGGGACTTTGATCAGAATCTTGTCCCCCCCTTATTAAGGGGGGCTAGGGGGGATCGGATTCTACGGGGCCTCATAAAAAATTGGTATTAATTACTCTGGAACTTTAACCGCAGATGGTGGCGGATGTACGCGGATGGACGCAGATTAGGATACAGTTTGTTTAGTTACTTCTACATAAATATGTTCTAACCGCACCGGATACCGAGCGATTGAATCAATAGAAATCCCGTCGAACAGCAAAATAATTTCTTTTAATTCTAAACGTTCCGGCAGCCAAAAAGCCAAATCGCTACCGTAGCGGCGGGGGATGAAACTGTATTGTTTAGCGCGGGCGATGACTTCAGCTTCTTGGTCGGTTTTTACCACGATAATTTCTTGAGCCGGAATCAGTTTTTGCAACTCTTCTAAACTGCCCTCAGCTACAATACTGCCATTCTTTAAAATTCCAATTCTCTGACACAGCCGCTCAGCTTCATCCAACAAGTGAGTTGTCAGCAAAATTGTAATTCCTTCCGATTGCAAGCGCTGAATTAACTCCCAAATTTCATAGCGAGCCTCAATATCTAAACCCGTTGTCGGTTCATCTAAAATTACTAATTTAGGCTGGTGTACCAAAGCCACTGCAATATTCAAACGTCGCTGCATTCCTCCGCTCAAAGTTTCCACCGGGCTTGTAGCTCTATCTGTCAAATTTACTGCTTTCAAACAGTGTCTTACTTGATAGCGCCGCTGTTTGCGCTCTAAGCCGTAAATTTGAGCAAAAAAATTGAGGTTTTCTTCGCAGCTAAGGCTTTTGTAAAGCAAATTTTCTTGGGGCGCTACACCGATTAAGGATTTTGTAGCTTCGGAAACAGGCTCGCCATTGATGGAAACTTGCCCGCTGTCGGCATTTAGCAAATTGCATAAAATATTGATGGTTGTAGTTTTGCCCGCCCCGTTTGGCCCCAGCAAACCGTAAATTTCTCCTGCTTGAATGTGCAGTGTTAAATCTTTAAGCACTGAGCGCTCGCCGTAAGACTTATTTAGCTTTTCTATTTGCAGCACTGCTTTAATTCTCCGTATTATTTTATATATTTACGATTTTTTCGGAATTATTTAACCGCAGAGAGCGCAGAGGGCGCAGAGGAAGAGAAGAGAGAGATGAATAATTACGACATAATAATGAGATAGTTTTAAAGTCTTCTTTCTACTCTCAGCATCCTGCGGTAAGAAAGCCATCCACCTGCAATCATGGCAATAGAAAATATGAATAAATACCAAAAGTGTTCTGCAATATCAGCCAAATCTTTGCCGTCAGCCCACACGCCCATCAGCGCTTCGTTCATGTGATAAATTGGATTATACTGGGCGAGATCCAGCAGACTTTTGGGAAAGAGCGAAGTCGGTAAGAATGCGCCTCCTAAAATCAATAAAGGAACGCCGAAAGCGGCTACTAGGGAGTTGACATCTTCAGTGCGCCTCGCAAACTGGGTGCCGAGAATAAAGCCTACACCTACATAAGATACAATACTGAGCAGAATAATCGCACATCCTAACAGAATAGAGCCTTGAAATTGTGCTCCTAAAAAAGAGGCGATCGTATATACTAAAATTACCTGACCGATGCCGATGCAACTGTGAGCCAGGAAAATCCCTAAAAAGTAGGAAGTGCCGCTCAGCGGGGAAATAAACAAGCGTTTGAGGGTATGCTGTTCTCGCTCTGCTACTACTGTTGCTACGCTACCGCCGAGACAGCTAAAAAATAAAGCCGCTCCTACTAAGCTTGCAGGTGCAGCAGTTTCAAAGGCTTTTGCTGTGGTGAGATTAGCGCGTTCTTTTAAAATCAAAGCGTTAATTAGCAAGATAGAAACTGGAAAAATACTCCACAATACTAAGCTGCGTCGCCGCCTCCCCAATTCAATTAAAATCCGCTGTGCTACTGCGAGGGTTTCGTACCAGTATTTCATTTTAAATTTGTTAGCATTGTCATGGTTTGTAATCAAAAATTAAAGTTAATAGTTTATGATACAGTCATTACATAAGCTTGTCAAATAACTGTTCAAAATGTACACCATTGAATTAACATCAGGCAAGGTCGGAGATGGCAATGCCCAAGGCGTGTCAACTTAAACTTTTCCTCCGCAAGTCCTCCCGCTCACCCGGCAGTCCGCCAGGGAATGAATTCCCTGTCTAATAGCTAAAGTCCTCTCAAAGAGGACTGAAGAACTCATTAGTCCTATGCAAGAGGACTTTAGTTTTGAGGCAGGGGTTTCAACAATAGCCGGACTATTTGTTGTACGTTAAGTTGACGCCAATGGGCAATGCCGTTTCCCTAGCCCCAAAATAATCGTCCTGGTGACGATGTAAGCATCGCCCGATTAATTGTAGGGAAACGGCACTGCCGTGTCCTGATTTCGGCTAAGGGGTAAAATCAACCGCATTAGATGATGAAATTACCCTTGCGAGTGGTCTGTTGATACAACCCATCGACAACATGGCTATTGAGGAGACGGCAGTGCCGTTTCCCTACCCCAAAATAATCAATAATTATTACTTAATCGTAAAGTTCTTACCTCTGTAGCATCCTTGAAAAGAAGTTAAACTGGTGCTGTTTCTCTGTTCCAATTTAGTCACGAGGGAAGAAGTATTGCTACTTTCAGCGGTAGCGCCCCACTTGTAGATAAAGTCGCCGAGATTGTTTCCGGTTTCTTCGTAGCTGTGCTCTTCAATTGGAATTCCCGAAACTCCTGAAACAGTTTGGTTGTGGTATCCGTTAAGGATGATTTTTTCGATAACTGCGCCCGGTTCTGCGGTAATGTTCCACTGCACCGGTTCATAAGCTGAAAGTGCGAGAATTATGGGCTTGTTTCGGCGTTCTACTTTGACTTCGATCGCCCTTTTAGACAAATCTCGGTTCTTGTGATCCGCATTGGCTTCGTAAACGCCTATTAAATGAAGTTCTTTGTTTCCGCTTGACGAACCGATATAAGCTGAAAAATCGTCGGAACCTCCAAGCCCGCAGTTGGCGCCAGAACTAATTGGGGAAACAAAAGCTGTTTTTTCGGCTAGTTTCTGCTGCACTGCCGGTACTACCCACAATCCGGTTCCGATGCCTAAAGCACCTATCAAAGCGGCGGCGATACCGAAAGGAAGGGCATTTGTCAGGTTGCGAACAACTGGTTTGGCTGTTAGTTGAGATAGGGTTTGCTGCCAAGTTTCACCAGTTTGTCGATCGGCATTCCCGCCATCGAGACAAGCCAATAAACCTAAACTTTCCGGCTGTTCGAGCAGACTTTGAACTGTTTTCCCTTCACCGACGTAGAGATTTCTAGTTTCGGTGTCTAAAAGCAGCCAGTAGCGATCGCCCTCGCTGAGGTTGTACTCTTGTAGGGCAGGATCGACTAAATCGTGCTGCAAAAACACCAGCCAAGCCATATTATTGCCAGTGCCGACTGTTTTGCCGTCGCTGGATATAAGTTGGTCGATGTCGGGCTCCCAGCGCCAAGCTACCCAGCGACTATCTCCTCGATAGCCGAGGGATTTTTCTAGTTGCGGATGAGCGGTTATTTCTAAGCGTTGAACTAAGTTTGACACTAGATTTCCTCCTCAAGTGCGTTAGCGAATCCCGCCCCTACGGGGGCTACGCCAACGCAGAGGATCGGGTCTAGAGCAATTTTGTTCCAATTTATTAAAACAAATATTTTGCTCATGAAGAGCCTCCGAATAATCGGGTTAATTTTGTCTTGCTAATGTTATCAGCCGGCACTTTCCCAACCACACAGGCTTAACAAAAATATGCCTGTTGAATGGTTTAGCTTGAGAACTTGGAGCTGGGGAGCACCCGCCTGGTAATAATTTTAACCTTTGCTGATAACTAATCCTGTTACGGATTAAAGCTAGCTATCTATCACTGCTTCTACCTGGTTGTCCAGTTTTAAAAGAGTGCTTAGCCGATAGCGTCTACAAGTTCTTAGCTTAACTTTTATTTGGCTACTCTGCTACAAAATATGCCGATCGCACCTAACATCAATATTATGCAGGCAAATAAATATTCCGGCTTTCTCGTGGCTGAAATATCCCTGAAAAAGAGAACGTTTCCGAGAAACCCGGTTTCTGTGATGAAAGTTCTGACCGAAAGCATTCAGGATACCCGCCACGTGATTCATCCGTCCAGAAATAAAAAACCTGTATCCGATGAAACTTGCCGAACGTATTTATCTCGCGCAAGTCAATCAAAAATCTAAAATCAAAAATCAAAAATCGATTGACACTTCGCCTATTACTAGCGGGGGCCATCAATCGCATCTCTAGTCGGCGCAACACCTCCAGGGCCAAAGGAACTCGGCGGCACTCTCGGAAGATTGAGATTGCGATTGGGAACTAAATCGCTGTTGCTGTCGCCAGCATTTCCACCCGTGGGAGACGCACTATTATTGGGGCTGGTACTCGGTGAACTTCCCGGATTGAGATTATTGGGATTGGTATTCGGCGAAGTTCCCAGATTGGGATTATTGGGAGTGGTACTCGGTGAACTTCCCGGATTGAGATTATTGGGATTGGTGGTTGGCGAAGTTCCCGGAGTCAGATTATTGGGAGTACCTGCGGGCGAAGTTCCCGGATTGACATTGTTGGGATTGTTGGGATTTGCCGTGCCAGTAGGAGTAGTTATCGGGGTGCCGACAGCATCTCTGGTGATGGCGTTGGGGTTCGGGGGAGGAGGCGGAGTGCTTGCATTGGGGTTATTTGCAGGAGCATTGCCCGCAACCGGATTCGTGTTTTGGGGAGCAGCGTTACTGCCACACAAACTGACTAAATCAAAAGTTGTGCCGCCTGGAGTTTCGATGAAGCAAACCGGCACATTTACTTGGGGGTTTGAGGCTCTGGGAAAATCGGCTGTTCCCGGCATGGGACGGCTAAAGGCAGCTTCAGCCATCAGTGGGGTCAAGGCAGCCGATAGAGCGGCGATTGTTCGCAATAATCTCATCAGCGTTTCCTCAAATGTATAATTTTATTTTCTCCAGTATTGCCCATAAATCGCCAAGTGTCGTCACTCTAAAAGCCGATCGATCTTTTTGACAACTGCTTCTTATGGGCCACCCCTGGCTGCAACATCTCGCGCCGACAGAAAGTACAGGTAGAAAAAGCCGATAAGCTAATCCGCCTTTAAATTGCCCGGTAAAATAAATTTTCACTCTTGTGGGGTGGGCATCCTGCCCGCCCTCAAAATACAATTTAAATGCACAACAGCTTAGTGCAACTGTCGCGCATCCGTTGCCCTTCTTCCTTGATATTTTTAGTAGCGAATTCGCGGGTCAACGTAAGCATTCAAAATATCAATTACAATGCTGGCAATTACAACTATTGCCGCAAAAAACACCACAATACCTTGAACAGTTGGATAATCCCGCAAGCTAATCGCTTCGTAAAGGCGATTTGCCAACCCCGGCCAAGAAAAAGTAACCTCTGTTAAAATAGCACCGCCCAACAGTGCAGCAAAAGTCAATCCTAAGACAGTAATCACCGGAATTAGTGCATTTTTCAGAGCGTGCGCCCATAAAATCTGGAATTCGGGAATGCCTCTAGCTCTAGCTGCTTCGACATAATCTGCTTGCAAAGTTTGCTTGAGATTCACTCTGACAATCCGCTCGAAAATGCCGCTCAAAAGAATCCCCAAGGTCAAACTCGGAAGTGCCAAATAATGCAAAGATGTGAGAAACTGACCAGGGTTAGCGCTCAGCAGACTGTCAATAGTGTATAGTCCTGTGTAGCCTTCGGGGGCGGGGAATGTGACAGGAAAGCGAGTTCCCAAGGGAAACCATCCCAACTGCACTGCGAAAATCAATTGCAAAACCATACCAGCCCAAAAAGCCGGCAGCGAGTAAGTGATAATGCCAAACAAACGGCCGAGAGCATCGAAAATAGTGTTAGGGCGGGATGCTGCTAAGGAACCGATACTGATGCCGACAATTAAAGCTATGGCCATGCTACAAACTGCTAATTCGACTGTAGCGGGGAAATAGTCTCCGATAATTTGCCACACGGTTTGTCCGCGAGTGGTGATGGATGTTCCCAAGTTCAGACTGAATAAGTCTTTCATGTAGTTGAGATATTGCTGCCACAGGGGTGCGTCGAGACCGAGTTGAGCTCGCATTGCTTCTTTGGCGGCTGCGGGAGCTCGTGAACCGAGAATGGCATCTATGGGGTCGCCCGGAGTAGCCCGCAAGAGCAAAAATACTGCTGTGGTGATTGTCCACAACATTAGCGGTGCCAGAAGCAAGCGGAGAAAAATATAAGATTGTAGGGCTTTGGAACGAGACATAATATTTGGGAATTGCCAATTGGAAATTGGAAAGAGACAGTTGAGTGGATGTTACTTACATCTTGCACTATTCTCAAGAACAGGCAAGATGCCTGTTCCACAACAGATAAATTTTATTGTGGGCCGTTGCTCAGAGCAACGGCCTGAAAGGATGATTGAGAATGGTGCAATATCTCAGTTTTAGCGAAAAAGTCGATCGACTTTTTCGCAATTGGCGATTTTCCTATTCGCCCAGCAGTGATTCAAATGCAGCTTGCAAAGACTTGATATCGCCTACTCTGGCTACTAACAAGTTTTCGCTGCCGGCATCCTGCAGCCTGTGTCTCCAATACTGGATGCTATCAGAGTTGTTCATCCAGAAACTAATCACGGTGTCTACAACTCGATCGACATCCCAGCCTTGCTGAGGAGAAACTGTCTCTACGGATGCCACAAACGCATCGAGAGTGCACTTTCGGTTTGCCAAGTATTCTACACCTGACGGCTGCTGTTGTTGCAGCAATTCCTGCTGCTGGTTAAAAAATGTTAAAGTTGGAGATACGCCCAGGATTTCAAATGTATAGTTCATGTCATCCTCCAGAAGTATTATTTTGCCCAAATGTCGATCGTCCAAAAAAGCTAAAAACGCTTTACTTTGCTGGCGTTGATGAAATGCAGATGCTTCAATTATCCTCTTTGTAGTCGATCTGGATTTTGGCGGCTTATCTTATTAATAGCAAATTTTTTAACACCAGATTGTCACAGAATTTACATTTGTCCTGGGACTGTAGAAAAAATGAAAATAAAATTTTTATTAACCGGGCGTAAGGAAGAGAATTCCCACCCGCAAAAAGTGAGCTTATTTTAGATTAAAAAGTTTAGATTAAAAAATTGAATAATTGGCAATGACTGATGACAAGCAGGATGGGGAACACGGGCCTAAAGTTGCATTTTTTACGGCGTGTGACTTTTTTATCGGGAGTCTGCAGAGCGATCGCCACATTCAGACAAGTAGTGGCATGATTAATATTACAAGTTTTTAGAGTAGCGGTGGAAACCTCAGCCCCGTTTTGAGCAGTCGGTAACTGCACTTCACTATGTGTGTACAACGTTGTAACTTATATCGAGGGTGATTTTAACTGAGATATTGTACCATTCTCGCTTAACAAACCGAAAAGCCTGTTCCACAATAAAATTCCCTCTTTGAGAGAATAGGCCGAAAAGCCTGTTCATAAAAAGCTTATTGAGAATGGTGCAACATTTCAGTTTAAGCGACAAACGATACACAAACCCGGTAGGTGTCAGAATATTGATGTTATTGAAAAGTCTGAGCAGTTGTGTGATGAAAAGCTCGCCCAAGATGTCACTAAGCCTAGTCTTGTTGATACCGCTGGTGGTACAAATCTCCGTAGCAGTCGGCGTGACTGGATGGCTGTCGTTTCGCAACGGCCAGAAAGCCGTCAATGACCTTGCTACTAGGTTAAGCTTGGAAGTCGCAGCCAGAACCAAAGAAAATTTCCGCAGTTTTGGGGATGTATCTCATTTATTTCTACAAATGAATACTGCTGCGATCGCCTCTGGCAACTTAGACCCGGAAGACTTGCCCAACTTAGAGCGCTATTTGTGGAACCAGACCAAGCTGAGCGATCGAAATACAACCATTTACTATGGCGACGAACAGGGCAGATTCGTCTTGCTCAAGCGAGAAGCAGAACACTTAGTATACATCAGAGACGAATCAACCGCTCCAAACCGCGAAATTTATCGCCTCGATAGCCAAGGAAATCGCACTGAGCTAATCCAAATCGTCCCCTATGACCCCCGTACTAGACCGTGGTACAAAGCTGCCAAACAGTCAGGAAAAGCCACTTGGTCTCCCATCTACCCCTTCGCAGCCTCGCCAGTTCTGGGGATTACGCCGGTGATGCCTATTTACAATGAAACAGGAAACCTGCAGGGGGTATTGGCTATTGACTTGACTCTTTCTCAAATCAGCGATTTTCTCAAAAGCATCAAAATTAGCCCGTCAGGACAAGTTTTTGCGATCGAACGCAGCGGGAAAATAGTCGCCAGTTCCACAGACGAATTGCCTTTTGTCACCGGCCAAGACGGACAGGAACGGCTGTTGGCGACTAGGAGCAAAAATTTGCTAATTCGATCGGCTTCCACATACTTACAACAACGATTTGGTAGTTTTGAACAAATTGACAGCAAAGGACAGTTTACCTTCGATATAGACGGCAAACGTCAATTCATTACCGTTGCTCCCCTGCAAGACGGCCGCGGCCTCGATTGGCTGATTGTAGTCGCAATCCCGGAAGCAGACTTTATGGAGCAAATTAACGCCAACACTCGCACAACTATCTTATTGTGCTTTTTTGCCTTGGTACTGGCGATCGTTCTCGGAATATTTACCTCTCGCTGGGTTGTCAAACCGATTACCCGATTGTTGCAAGCTTCCAAAGCTTTAACAAAAATGTCTGAGTCATCCGACTTCACTTCCGCAGAATTAAATGGCGAAGTCGAAGTTCAAGGAATCAAAGAAATCGATCTCCTAGCTCAGTCTTTCAATCAAATGGCTAGACAATTGCGATCGTCTTTTGTTGCCCTAGAACAAACCAACTCTAGTTTAGAACAGCGAGTAGCAGAGCGGACGGCAGAACTCGAAGCCGCCGAAGCAGAATTGCGGGCTTTGTTTGCAGCCATGAGCGAATTAATTATAGTTCTCGACGCCAGCGGTCGCTATTTAAAAATCGCCCCCACAAATCTTTCTCTGCTCTACAAACCCATCGAAGAATTAGTAGGCAAAACACTCACAGAGGTGTTTCCGCAAGCTACAGCCAACAATTTTATCAACCACATCCGAACAGCTTTAGATACTCAACAAACTGTCAGTATCGAGTACAATTTAACCATTGACGACCGCGAAGTTTGTTTTGCCGCCAGCATTTCACCCCTTTCCGAAGAATCCGTCATTGTGGTAGCTCGCGACATTACCGAACAGAAGCGAGCCGAATCGGCGCGACGCCACAGGCAAAAACAATTGCTCAAACAAAATACGGTTTTGGTAGAATTGGCAAGAAATAAAGCGCTGTATCGAGGCGATTTGCAAGTAGCTTTTAGGCAAATTACCGAAGCAGCTACTCATACCCTAGATGCAGAACGAGCCGGAGCTTGGTTGTACGATGAAAGCCGCTCGAAACTGCACTGTCTCGACCAATTTAGCCGCAGCAACCCGCAGCATTCCCAAGGTGCCGAACTCGCAGCAGCAGACTATCCAGCTTATTTTAAAGCTTTGGAAGAACACCGGACGATCGCAGCCGATGACGCTCTCTCAGATGTGAGAACCAGAGAATTTGTGGAATCTTACTTTTCACAAGTGGGTACTACATCAACCTTAGATGCGCCCGTGCGGCTGGGAGGACAAACAGTCGGAGTCATCTGTATCGAACAAGTGGGAACTCCTCGCAACTGGACAGTAGAAGAACAAAATTTTGCTGCTTCCCTCGCAGATTTGGTATCATTGGCGATCGAAGCCAGCGAGCGCGATCGTACACAAAGCGCTTTGCGTCAAGCAGAACAAAAATATCGTAGCATCTTTGAAAATGCCGTCGAAGGCATTTTTCAAAGAACCCCCGAAGGCCATTTCTTGAGCGTAAATCCAGCTTTAGCCCGCATCTATGGCTACGCCACTCCCGAAGAATTGACATCAAATCTCACCAACATCAAACAGCAAGCTTACGTCAATCCTCAGCAGGGCGACAAGTTTATGCGCGTGATGGAAGAATTCGGAGAAGTTTCGGGGTTTGAGTCACAAGTTTACCGCGTTGACGGCAAGGTAATTTGGATTTCCGAAAGCGCGCGTGCAGTGTGTGACGCCAACGGCCAGGTACTCTACTATGAAGGCAGCGTCGAGGATATTAGCGATCGAAAAGTCTTTGAATCCGCCTTGCAACTCGCCCTAGAAGCAGCCGAAGCAGCTTCCACCGCAAAAAGCGCATTTTTAGCAAACATGAGCCACGAACTGCGAACACCTCTGAATGCCATCATCGGCTACAGCGAAATGCTCCAAGAAGAAACCGCAGAATTGGGCTACGATGAACTCACCCCAGATTTAGACAAAATTCGCACTTCCGGCCGACACTTGCTATCGCTCATTAACGACATTCTCGACATTTCTAAAATCGAAGCCGGCCGCATGGATCTTTACTTAGAAACCTTCAACATCGCCGCCTTGATTGAAGAAGTAGCATCCACCGCCGCGCCGCTAATTGAAAAGAACGGCAACACTCTCAACTTGCACAAAATTACTAATATCGGCACGATGCACGGTGACATTACCAAAGTGCAGCAGATTTTATTAAATTTGCTGAGCAATGCCGCCAAATTCACTCAAAACGGTACAATTACCCTCACCGCCAGCCGAGAAAAAATCGCGGGCGACAGCAGCGAAGCAAAACAAGAAAACACTGCGGAACCTGCCACAATTTCTCAATCTTCAATTGCTAGTAAAGAATTTTTAGTTATTAATTGTACAGATACAGGAATTGGGATGACTCCAGAGCAGTTGCAGCACATTTTCCAACCCTTTACCCAAGCAGACGCTTCCACCACGCGCAAGTACGGCGGCACCGGTTTGGGACTAGCCATCAGCCAACGTTTTTGTCTAATGATGGGCGGCAATATTTCCGTAAAAAGTCAGGAGGGTGTTGGTTCTACTTTTACGATCTGGTTGCCAGTTAATCTGCAAAATTAGGATGGATGGCACACGCAGCATTCAATTTCATAAAAAAAGAATGCTGGCGCACCTTACAAAAGAAGTTTCCCTAAAAAAAGGGGAATACAAACCAAGTAGGGAAACTAAAAGTAAACATAACCTTGTGTTTAGGTTTGATTTTTTACTTTTATCTTACTCATTACGGCTGTGTACTTGGGTTAGATTCTCCATTCACCACCCCCGTAGTATCTATCTGATCGGCGAAATCTTGTTTTCCAGTTTCAATAAACCATTTATACTGCTCAAGCGTTTCGGGACGAGCACTCTCCAAACACATTTTTCTCCAGCGGGATGCCTCTTTTGTATCTTTTTTTTCTTCCAGAACATCTTCTAGCAAGCAATAAGCCATCCCTCCACCGAGCTGTTTTCCTTCAATTGCTTGGTCAATAGCAACTGCTTGTCTGATTTCTTTTTCAGCCGCTTGATACTGTTTTTGTTTGAGCAGTATCCAGCCCAAGTTTAGATGTAGTTCATAATTGAGTTGAGCATCTTCTTTCCTCACCCGTTGTACTCCCATCCGCAGTAAAGTTTCAGCGGTAACTCTATCGTTTTTACTAATATAAACGCGACCTAAATTATTAAAGGCGCGAGCCTCCCCTAGATTTAACACTTTTTCATATTCCTTCCTCGCTAAATCTATAGCTCCTAAAGATTCGTAGATTTGTCCCAAGGCAATTGGAATCTCCCAATTATTGGGGTTTATTTTGGCCGCTTGCTCGTATTTGCCTTTGGCTTTTTCCAGTAAACCTCTTTCGTAGAGTTTTTTTCCTTCTCGATAGTTCCAGTCACCAATCCGAGGTAAAGAGTTATAGACTCCCACAGAAGCCAACAATAACATTGCGGTAATTCCCAAGGTTGCTTGACTGTGAAACTGGGGAGAAATATTGAGTTTTTGGAGCAGATTTTTAATCTTTTCTTGTCCTGTGTCCTGCAAGGTGTGGATTACCGTCAGAAGTAACCCTCCTTGTCCCAGCAGGCCAAAGGTCTCAGCGAAGCTGATTCCTCCCGTGGAAAAGAGTTGAACGAAGGTTGTCATATAGGCCCCTACCGCCGTCAATCCCGCGATTGTCAGCCCGTTGAACAACCAATCTAAGCGATTTGAGGGGGAAACTTCCTCCTCGGAAGTCGGTTCGAGGAACCACCACCAAGCTTCTGGGGAGGGGTGAAATGTAGCTCGCCATTCTGCTAATTTTGCTCCTCGGGCGATCGCATTGGCTTGTTGTTTCAGGAAGTTGTCTAATTCGAGTAGTTTAGCCAAACTTTCCACAGAAAGCTGGGTTTTCTCGCTGAGTGCTTCTTTGATGGCATCGCGAGTAACTAAAATATGGAGAATGGCTATTTCTGAGGGTTCAGACTTGGCCAATTTTAGGTGAGCGAGAGCATCCGTATATTGAGCTAAGGCAAATTCTAATTTCACGATCGGACTTGAATAATTAGTAGATTCCTGAAAAAAGTTTACCGCAAATTGCAGGTATATACTTTAAGAAAATTGTACCCCACAGTTGCAGCACATTTTCCAACCCTTTACCCAACCAGACGCTTCTACCACGCGCAAGTACGGCAGCACCGGTTTGGGACTAGCAATCAGCCAGCGTTTTTGCCTAATGATGGGTGGCAATATTTCCGTAAAAAGTCAGGAGGGTGTGGGTTCTACTTTTACCATCCGCTTACCTGTTAATCATTAACTAATATGGGTATTTTTGAGCTATACTTCTATTACCAAATCTCGTAGGGGCGGGTTCACCAACAATCTTTGGTTCACATCCAAAATATTCATAAACCCGCCCCCACCAAACCAATTAACCCTGATTGCAGAACAATTTTTTGAGTATCTGCGATGGGTGGGGGCGGGTTTTTTAGTTCTGGGAATTGATGATATAAATTTGGGTGAACCCGCCCCCACCAAACCAATTAAGTTTGATTGCAGAACAATTTTTTGAGTATCTGCGATGGGTGAAGGCGGGTTTTTTAGTTCTGGCAATTGATGATATAAATTTGGGTGAACCGCTCCGACAAATCTTTGAATTTCCAATTACCAATTACCCAGTCCCCATTACCTTTGAATGCTTCTCGGATCGAGAGCATCCCGCAAGCCATCCCCCAATAAATTAAACGCCAAAACTGTCAAAATAATCAGTATCGCCGGAGGCCAAACCAACCAAGGTTGCAATACTAAAATTGAAGCATTAGTAGAGAGGGATAGTAAATTTCCCCAAGAAGGATCTGGCTGTTGAATTCCCAAGCCAATTAAACTCAAAACCGACTCCGCCACAATAAAACCCGGAACCGCCAAAGTAGCAGAAATAATTACATAAGTAGCAGTTTGTGGCAAAACGTGGCGGACAATAATATAAATTGGATTGGCGCCCATTGCCCGCGCCGCTTGCACGAATTCTCGTTGTTTAATTGATAGTACCTGACCGCGAATTACCCGCGCTAAACCCGCCCAATTGATAAATGAAGTAATCAGCACAATCAATATAAATCGCTGAGCACTTGTCAATCCCGGCGGCAACACTGCTGCTAGCGCTACTAATAAATAAAGACCAGGAATTGTCATTAATACTTCAGCAAAACGCATTAAAATACTATCAATCCAACTGCCGAAATAGCCCGATATGCCTCCGATAAACAATCCCAAGGGAAAAGAAATTGCTATGCCAACTAAACCGATGCTGAGGCTAATTCTGCTGCCGTGTACTAAGCGGCTGAACTGATCGCGCGCTTGTTCATCCGTGCCTAAAATGTTAATTTGACCTTCTCCTGTAGTGCCAAAAAGATGCCTATCTAATGGCAAAACTCCTAAAAAATTATAGGGAGAACCTTTGACAAACAAACCGACAGCCGATGGTTTTTGCCAGTCTACAATTACCTCGCGAGCGCCGGTATTCGCATCCACTGGGCCCTGAGTTGTCGGATAAACGTGGGGCCCGATAAATCGCCCGTCTTGGGTGGTTAAATAAATCTGAGTCGGCGGCAATAATGAACCGTCTAATTGAGAGTCGTAGGGGTCGTAAGGTGCCACAAATTCGGCAAAAAGTGCGACTGTGTAAAAAATTAACAGTAGCACGGCTCCTAACCGAGCTAGAGGATTTTTTCTAAGATTTTGCCACCAGTTCATAAGTTTTTAGGTTTGAGATTTTAAGTTGGTTAGTAATCAAGACTAAAGTGCTTAAAGTTATTTGTAGAGACTTTAGTTTTTTATTGATGAACTCAGCAGCCAAAAATTAATTACTGAATAATAAAAAAATTCATAACTGAATTACTTACTACAAGAATTAGACTACTTTTGTTCATCTGCGACCAAGATTATTCTAGTTTCATCTTCGGGTATTTTCCCCAATTCCTCGCCGCTAAAAGGATTGTAGAAAAACGAGCCTGTTTGGGGTGGCAATTTGGGATTGAGTACAATTTCTACTATACTTTTTACAACCCCAGTGAGCGGAATTGCCAGGATAACTCCCAACAATCCTCCCACTCTACCTCCTAACAGCAAAGCTGTGAAAATAATTACCGGGCTCAATCCGGTGAGATTGCCCATGATTCGGGGAGCTACTAAATTATCCTTGATTTGCTGGAGACCGATCGCGACTACCAACACTTGCAGCGCCAGCCACCAATCAATAAAGGCTACAATTATACTAACAGTGCCAATTCCCAAAGTTGCTCCAATAAACGGAATTATTTCCGTCAATCCTATAAACACGGCAAACAACAGAAAAAACGGAACTTGCAGCCACCAAAAAGCCAGAGTCAACGAGATGGCCATCAATAGTCCCAGCAATAACTGTCCCGATACAAATCGCTGGAGGTTTCGCT
This sequence comes from Microcoleus sp. AT8-B5, assembly GCF_036705565.1. Classification (NCBI taxonomy): domain Bacteria; kingdom Bacillati; phylum Cyanobacteriota; class Cyanophyceae; order Oscillatoriales; family Microcoleaceae; genus Microcoleus; species Microcoleus sp. AT8-B5. The sequence goes on along the minus strand of NZ_JAUBUY010000042.1, from coordinate 37,708 downwards.
GCAAAGTCTCTGTTAAAACATAGCGAATGTCTGGGGAAAAAATACTGGTCAAACCCTGCCAAACTCTTTGCCCGTCTAGGAGCATATAAAAGGAAATCACCACAATAAAAATCAAGTCCAAAAACCAGTTAACAGTACCGACAACTAAGCCTAAACTCGTACCTGCGAGCGCCTGCACTTGTTCCTGCACTTTCGCTGATAACTGCTGCTCCAATATTTGCACGTTAAACGGCAAATTGCGCTCGGCACTCCAGGCTTGAAATTCAGCTAGCTGCAGTCGCCCCGACTCCAGCAAATCCGGGAACCTCACCCCCAACTGTCTCGCTTGGCTGAACACGGGCGGCACAATAGTTAAACCGATTACTATTACTACCACACCTGCTGTTAAATAAACCAGCCCCGCCGCTACTCCCCGAGGCAAAAATACTTGCAGTCTTTTTACTGCATAATTTAATAAAAATGCAATGAGTCCCGCTGTTACTAAAATGCTGACCAGTTCCCCAACATAACTGACAGCAGTCAGGGTAAACCATCCCGTCACTAGCATTAGTAGCCAAGTAATTAGAAACTGTTGGACGGGAGAAAAGACGCTATTCATTGTGATTTTTGTCAATTAAACTGGTACAATTTCCTGACCCGATTTGTCGGGTTCTACGAGAAACACATTAGAGTATAGATTAGCAATAATCAGTTCAAGATTAGACTAAATGCTCTCAGTATTGATAAGCTGGTGACGGCAAAACCGCTTCGGGACAGACAATGCCAGCCCGATCGACCCCACGATCGGCAATCACGCTAATATTCAGTATGCCCCAGAGACCGATCAAATTAAATGTCGATCGCACAAACTTTGAGCAAATTTAATTAAAATCGCCATTGTAGGGTGAAAGTGCGCCAGACTCACCCAAAAGGAGGAAGCGTTAATCCAGAGACCCTCCGCTAAAATAAAGTAAATATTATCGTAATCTTTCTTTACAATATCAAAAGCACAGGCTCATACTGGCGAGAGGAACTACCGTGACTAATCAAGTTTTTTCAGAAGCCGAAGAAAAGCAACCCCTTTCCCCCGTGGAGAGCGGGCGCGAAAGGAACTCAGCAGTGGATGTAGCTGAAAGTGAAGTCTCAGACAAATCTCCCTGGCAATTCTCCGGTGAGGATGATGAACGAGAAGTGGCGCTGGAAGTTCCAGAAATTGAGGCGGAACAAGTTTGGGAACCAGAAGTAACTGAATTTGGGCCCAGCAAAGAAATCAGGTGGCCTGCCTTGTTGGCGGGCGCAGGGATTGGCGTGGCTGCAACGTTGCTAGCAGTAAAATTGACTGGGGGCAATCAGAGTTCGCCGCCTGCAGCTCCAATTCCCTCGGCAACTCAGCAGGCGATTGCTCCGACGGTGACAGTCGCGCCTGTGGAATCTGCCCAGGTGGGTGAAACTCTGCAAGCGACGGGCACCGTGGCAGCCTATGACTTGCTACCGGTGCTACCACAAGCCAACGGTTTGCAAATTAAGCAGGTGTTGGTGAATGAAGGGGATGTGGTAGAAAAAGGTCAGACGATGGCGGTTTTGGACGATTCGGTGCTACGATCGCAAATTGCCGAAGCGCTGGCGGGAGTACAATCGGCCAATTCTACGGTAGAACAAGCCCAAGCTCAGGTACAGCAAGCCGAGTCAGCCCAACAAGAAGCCCAAGCAGGCGTGGCTCAAGCCCAAGCAGGCGTTGAAAAAGCCATCGCTGACGCAGCGCAAGCCAAAACAGGCGTCGGGCAGGCAAGGGCTGGTGTGGAACAAGCTAAAGCCGGTGTCACTCAAGCTAAAGCTGGCATTGCCTCCGCTCAGGCTAAATTAGATCAGGCTCAAAGAGAAGTAAATCGCACCCAAGATTTGGCGGCTCAGGGAGTAATTAGTCAGCAAGATTTGGAAAGACGCAAGACAGAGCGACAGACTGCTGTTCAAGATTTGAACAAAGCTAAAGCTGACTTGAATACAGCTTTGCAAGAACAGAATAAAGCAGCGGAAGAAGTGCAATCTTCTATTGCTAGAGTAGCTACTGCGGAAGCTAATATCAGTACGGCTAGAGCGGCTCTCGCCAGCGCTCGTGCTAAAGTGAATACGGCCGGAGCGAGTGTCAGCAGTGCCAGAGCAAATGTCGGAAATAACGCAGCAACTGTCCGCAGTAATGATGCACAAGTCAAACAGTTACAAACTCAACTAGAACAAACAATTGTTCGAGCGCCGGATAGTGGCACTGTGGCTGAAAGAATTGGTCGAGTTGGCGATGTTTCTTCGGGAAATCAAAAACTATTTTCGATTATTCGCGACAACAAGCTGGAACTACAATTGAAAGTACCGGAAAGTCAGGTTTCGCAAGTGCGGCCGGGAACAGCAGTGCAAATTACTTCGGATTCTGACAAGCGGATTAAGTTGTCAGGAACTGTGCGAGAAATTTCGCCGGTAGTTGACCCGCAAAATCGGCAAGCTACGGTGAAGATTGATTTGCCGACAAGCGAGTTTTTGCGATCGGGAATGTTTTTGCGCGCATCCATTTCGACGACAACGGCTCAAGGTTTGAAAGTGCCTGCTAAAGCTATTGTACCGCAATCTGACGGCAGTTCTATGGTTTACAAACTTGTGGGCGAAAACAAGGTGCAGGCTCAACCGGTGGAACTTGGGGAAATTTCCGGGGGTGCGGTGGGCGATTTGACTGCTGCTAAGGTGGTGGTTAAAAAAGGTTTGAAGGCGGGCGATCGGGTGGTTGTTACTGGGGCTGGTTTTCTTAAGGATGGCGCTGAGGTTAAGGTTGGTAAATAGTTGTTGGTTATTGGTTAAAACAGGGGAAGGGCGATCGAATATCTGCGTGTAGGGAAACAGCACTGCCGTGTCCTCCTATCGTGTTGCTCCCAATCAGGAGACGGCAATGCCGTGTCCCTACAGCCAATTTGCTACGATACAGTAGAACTATCCTCTAACGAAAGGTCGAATAGACAATGCAAATCACCCTCAGCCAAACGCAAACCCAAGTTCTCGAAACCCTTGTCAAACAAGGGCAATATCCTTCTTTAGAAGAGGCCCTCAATACCGCCTTGCTGTTACTGATTGATGATGCTACGCTGCCCGATTCCGATCGTAGTCCAGAATACTTAATCTGGGCTGAAGCGACTCGCAAAAAAATTAACACCGCACGGGAACAAGCACAACGCGGTGAAGTATTAGAAGCAGACGTGGTGCTTGCTAAACTGAGAGCTAAAGTGCAAACTGCCAAAGAATCAGCAGTATGAGACGTTTGGTTATTACGATTGATGCGAGTCGAGATTTATCAGAAATTTCCGATTATTTTCTACAGCAAAGCATAGATGCAGGCGATCGCTTTGTCGAAGGATTTGGCAAAAAATGTCAGTATCTCGCTGAGTTTCCGTATTTGGGGCGATCCTATGCTCAGTTTGCTCCGGGTTTGCGAGGGATAGCGTTGATGGACTACATCATTTTTTACCAAGTTGCTGGGGAAGGTATTGAAATTTTGCTCCTTAATTAGTGGTTATCGTAATTTGCCAACTGTTTTCAATGAAAAATGACTCAAAAAGTGCGCTCGCCTAAAGCCGATTCACTATTAGCATTTTTTCAAATACCGAACCCAAAGCAGCCGAATAAGCGCGACTGTCCAAAAACCTCGGTTGCTGCTGCATTTTTTGCTCGATTTCCTCCCGCTTTTGCTTTCGCAATTCCGTATTAGTTCCGAGTGCGACACTCAACTTAGGGATGAGAATTAAATAAAATCCACTTTTCATGACTCTTGTGGGATGGGCGTCCCGCCCGTCAATCGGGGACGGGCGGGACGCCCATCCCACAAGAATAAAAAAGGGAAATTATTGAATTGATGATCCTTAATATAAGACTCTTCGCTGTCAGCAATTAGATCGAACAACTGGATGTCTCGCAGGATTGCCGCCCCTTGTCGGGAACGCAAATTATTGCCATCTCTCACTACAGTCGGTAATCCCACTTCTAACGGATATACCGTCGAATTTGCACCCGCGTAGGGATAGGAGTCGAGATAGACATCAGCCAGTTGTAACACTGCTTTCACATCTTCGCGATTCGCCAGGGTATTGAATAAAATTAAACGAGTGCGATCGATATTGTATTTATCAAAAATAGCAGATATTTTATTGATAAACCGCTGTTTGACAGTATAGCAACCGCCAAGGCGGTTATGGCGTAAACTTGCTATACTTCGTTGCAGCCCGCAGAAACGGGCAAAAAACCGGGTTTCTTTAGTTTTGATGCGTAGTGCGATCGGTTTCAAATACGCGATATTTTGAGCTATTAAGCATAGCATCTTTGGTCGCAAATAAAACAAAATTTGTCTAAAAAAAGTTTTTTTGCAAAACTGCATAATTTTGGGGAAGAAGTCCTGATAAGTAATTAAGGTGAGGTGCTTATCTCAAAAATAGCCCCGCCTGTTTATCGCAAGCAGGAAAAAAACATGGCAGTATTGACTGGCACATCCTCAGATGACAATCTGATCGGCGGGCCTGAGAATGACAACATCTCAGGGCTTGAAGGCAATGACACCCTCGCTGGCTTAGATAGCAACGACAGCTTGCTCGGCGGTGGAGGAAACGACAACCTCAGTGGAGGTGGGGGCAATGACTCCCTCCTTGGTGAT
>NZ_JAUBUY010000042.1:0-32948 GCF_036705565.1 Microcoleus sp. AT8-B5 | reverse complement strand
TATCAGTACCAGCCCTACGCTGTCGCTGTCGCTGTCATCGGGGAATATCGGCTTGGCCCGACAAGGCACGAGTTTAGCGATCGACATCAATCAAGACGGTGTAGTCAGGGCTACGGATGACATTGTAATTTCCGACTTCTTCGGTGCATCGGCGACTGTCGAAGGTGTTGGCTTCATCGAAACTGTCGGCAATCTCGCTGGTAGCGAGATTCTCGCGGCTAATTTACCAGAGGCGACTGCGGAACCCACGGCGCCAACACCTACGGCGCCAACACCCACGGCGCCAACACCCACAGCGCCAACACCCACAGCGCCAACACCCACGGCGCCGACACCCGCCGCGCCAACACCGGTTGCACTCCCACCGCTGCCACCCACACCGACACCCACACCGGTTACGACGCCCACACCGGCTACCACACCCACACCCGTTTTCACTCCCGCGCCAGCTCAGACGATCGCACTTCCGATCGCACTCACATTCACCAACCGGCCCGCACCAAGCGAATTGCCACAGATTCTCGGCACCAGCGGCAACGACGCGATCGTTGGCAGCGAAGCTAACAATATCTTGTATGGCAACCAGGGCAACGACACCGTGGGAGGCAATGGCGGCGACGACATCCTATTTGGCGGCAAAGGTGATGACGGTGTATTCGGCGATGCTGGCAACGACCTCTTGTTTGGCAACCTCGGCAACGACACCCTTGTCGGCGGCGACGGTGCAGATACCGCATTAGGTGGCAAAGCTGACGATTTGATATTTGGCGGCGCTGGTAACGATGTCCTCGCAGGCGAACTCGGCAACAATACTTTACTCGGCGACGAGGGTAGCGATACTCTGTACGGCGGTGAAAATAATGATGTGTTGTTTGGCGGTAGCGGCAACGATTTCCTCTACAGCACAAAAGGTAACGACATCTTCGTTGGTGTTGACTACACTGCTGCTAATCCTGGGCTGGGCGAAGTCGATACGCTGATTGGCGCTGAAGGCAATGATACTTTCTTGCTGGGAGATGCCACCAAGTTCTATTACAACGATGGCAACGATACCGGCACTGGCGCAGGCGACTACGCTTTGATTGTCGGTTTCAACCCCATCGAAGATATCCTCCAACTTCAAGGTGCTCCTAGCACTTATCAGTTAGGTGAGTCTCCCGCAGGATTGCCTGCTGGAACCGCTATCTTTAAGAAGACTTCGGGATCGGATGAATTGATTGCGATCGTCCAATCAGTTTCTTTCCTGGCTATTGACAGCAACTCTTTGCGCTTCGTCTAAGGGCAAAGTTCGATTCCCCTCGATCGATCGGCGGTTGAAACCGCTTCTTGTCAAACGAAGTCCCTCTCGCTTGAGACTAATAAATTTAAGTTAGATTAAGTCCTGCCTTTGGTGCAGGACTTTTTTTGTGCGGTGGATGGGCGATCGGCGATCGCAAAATGGACACAGGACTTACGCATGGGGCTCAGAAACCGGGTTTTTTACGAAAATACTTTGTTGAAACCGCTAGATTTGGTAAAAAACCCGGTTTCTTTGGTCGGAGTGCCTAAGTCCTGTTACACTCAAAATCGCCTGATCCAAATCAGAAAATAGGTGTATAATGTTTTATAGTCGTTTTTGAGCGTAATTGCTACAAAGTAAAAACAGCTAAAAAACCCTAAGCGCGGGCGTAATTCAGTGGTAGAATGTCAGCTTCCCATGCTGAACGTCGTGGGTTCGAGTCCCACCGTCCGCTTTGACTGAATTTTCATATAATTATGGAAATTAATTAGTGCTATAAATTCAATCTATGGCTTATTTCTTAACCGCTGCTTTATATAAGTTCGTTGAACTACCTGATTTTGCTGAGCTGAAAGCACCGCTACTCGATTGTTGCAACAACAACAACGTTAAAGGCACTATCTTGCTGGCCCAAGAAGGCATTAATGGCACTATTGCCGGCTCGTCCGAGGGCGTACACGCAGTGCTGGCATTCTTGCGTAGTGACCCGCGTTTTGCGGATCTGGTACACAAGGAATCTTTCTCGGAAAAAGCACCTTTTTACCGCCTGAAAATACGCTTGAAGCGCGAAATAGTCACGATGGGAGTACCGGACATTAATCCCCGCCTCATGGCGGGCAAATATGTTAAGCCTGATGAGTGGAATAAGCTGCTTGACGATCCCGATGTTGTCGTGGTTGATGTGCGTAACGATTTCGAGGTATCTATGGGTACTTTTGAAGGCGCTATTAATCCAAAAACAAAAAGCTTTTCCGAGTTACCTGAATGGGTGCGGCGGGAAACAGCTTTACGCAATAAACCCAAGGTGGCAATGTTTTGTACGGGTGGTATTCGCTGCGAGAAATCGACTGCTTTTTTGCGTAGTCAAGGTTTTGAGGAAGTCTATCATCTCGAAGGCGGAATTTTAAAATATTTGGAAACGGTGCCGGAAGCAGAAAGTCGTTGGGAAGGTGAATGTTTTGTCTTTGATGAACGGGTTTCTGTTGGTCAGGACTTAAAGCCGGGTAACTATGAACTTTGTCGCGGTTGTCGTCACCCGATTAGTCAGGAAGATAAGGCTTCTGAATTATTTGTACTTGGTGTGAGTTGTCCTCATTGTCATGACTCAAAAACAGAAACCAAAAAACAAGCTTTATATGAACGTCAACGTCAGATTGAGCTTGCTAAGCGTCGCAACCAAGTACATATAGGCGCGCGCTACGATGGGAAGGAAAAAGTAGATGAAGCCTGCGACTAATATAGCAATCCTAAATGAGTCGTAAATTTTTTACCCCACCCCAGCCCTCCCCTTACCAAGGGGAGGGAGTTAGAAATTCACAAATGATTTAGGATTGCTATAGTATTAAAACTAAAGTCCAAGAAACCCGGTTTCTACGAAAAATCTTGTTTGACGACGAGAAATATCGAAAGAAACCGGGTTTCTGACCCGACAAACCCGATCGCGCGATCGACTAAACATATAACATGTCAGCAACATACCCGATTTTGTATTCCTTTCGCCGCTGTCCCTATGCTATGCGCGCGCGCTTGGCCTTGATGGTTAGCAATCGGGTGTGTGAGTTGCGGGAAGTTGTTTTGCGAGACAAACCACCAGAGATGTTGGAGGTATCTGCCAAAGGTACTGTACCAATATTGATTGATATTGACGGGCGTGTACTCGATCAAAGTATCGATATCATGTTGTGGGCATTGAGACAACACGATCCTGAAAAATGGTTGATGCCACAGCAAGGTTCTGTTACAGAAATGCTGGAACTAATTGCTCTATTTGATGATAGGTTTAAATATCATCTTGACCGTTATAAGTACCCGGATCGTTATCCCGGTGTTGATGCCCAAGTACATCGTTATGAAGGTTCTTTATATCTGGGCCGACTAAATGCACAGTTAAGCGCGACTAAATATTTATTTGGTAACAATGTAGCATTGGCTGATATGGCGATCGCACCTTTTGTGCGTCAATTTGCTCATACTGATCAAACTTGGTTCAACCAACAGCCTTGGCCTGGGCTACAAGCTTGGTTAGCAGGGTTCACAGAGTCGGAAATTTATAGCAGTGTTATGCAGAAATATCCGAAATGGGAATCAGGTAATCTAGGCGTTATTTTTCCTTCCTCGTAATTAGTTATTCAGGACTTAGGCACTAAAGGGCGTTGAATCAAGGGTTTGAGATTGTTTCACTACGTTTTCTGCGAACAGAAAATCGTAGTAGGTGCGTCAGTCCTATTATACTTATTCGCTGTCAGCATATTTATTCAATGCCCAAAATGTTAGTTACCATGCTAAACTTATTGTTTTCCGAATGCCAGATTGACCGAAAGCATCGAGGATACCCGCCACGTGATTCATTCCTTCGGAGACTCAAGACGGAGAAATCAAAAACGTGTATCCGATGAAACTTGCCGAACGTATTTATCCGTGGTGTCAATGCTTCAAATCTAAAATCTAAAATCTAAAATCTAAAATCGATTGACTGTCATTTGACTAGAAAAGTGACGGCGGCAAAAATCGCATTTTGCTAAAATTTTTAACGGAAAAGGATTTACTGTATTCTAGTAAGTATTGTCAGGCTGAAATTATGATTGATGTTGGTTCATTAGTTCGATCGCCCAGAAACGATTTGGGAGTCGGAAAAGTTGTCGAGGTATCGCGTATCGAGGCGGTAGTTGAATATTTTTGCTCAGTTAAAAATCGCATCCGCAAAACCGTGCCCTTAAGTCTACTGCAAGAAGCTAGACTTCAGCGCCAAACCCGCTGCTACCTCTGGAGTACAACTCAGGAAAGATGGATTATCGGGCGAGTTTACGACTGGGATGAAGATAAATTAGAGTACGAAATTGACCTCCCCGACAGCCAAAGTTTGCAAGCTGTTGAAACCGAACTTTACGTTCGCTGCAATATCCCGATCGCCGATCCGATCGACATTTTAGCAGTCAAAGGCCAAGAAACGCCGTATTTTCACGATCGCCGATTGGCATTTGTTCAATCTGCGATCGAACAGCGGGCCGTCAGCCGCGGCATGACAGGTTTAATTTCTGCTAACATAGACCTCTATCCGCACCAAGTTGAAGTCGTCCGGCGCGTCCTAGAAGACCCAATCGTGCGCTATTTATTGGCAGACGAACCAGGACTCGGAAAAACAGTAGAAGCCGGGACAATTCTCCGCCAATTTCTGCTAGATGAACCCAACGGACGCGCTGTGGTACTCGTTCCGAAATACTTGCTCGAACAGTGGCGGCAGGAGTTGGAAAATAAATTCTATTTGTCTCATTTTGCTGACAGAGTGCAGCTTGCTGCTGTTAGCGACATCAATCAAATTAGCCGCAATGCTAATCTAGATTTTCTGATTGTGGATGAAGCGCATGATGTGGCGGCAATGGCAAATTCGAGCGATCGTACTCAGCAGCAGTCCTTTGAACTCTGTCAGAAACTAGCTCAGAAAAGCAAAAATGTATTGTTATTATCTGCAACGCCAGTTATCGGCCATGAGCAAGATTTTCTAACGATGCTGCACTTGTTAGATCCGACAACTTACCGTCTTGATGACCTGGAAAGCTTTAAGGAACAGGTGCAAAACCGTCAAGAAATCGGCCGCGCTTTGCTGGATTTCCGAGAAAATGCCAAGCCTGCTGTTTTGCAAACAAAACTCGCTCAACTTCGCACTATTTTTGCCAAAGATGATTATTTAATCGGATTGGCAACTGAGTTAGAAAGTTGTTTGAAAACTAAAGAAACCGCAGAACAGGCTCGCCTTGTCCAAGCTATTCGTACTCACGTTAGAGATACCTACCGCCTGCATCGTCGCATCCTTCGCAACCGCCGGGATGCGGTTGAAGATGTGATTTTCGATCGAGATTCTGTCCCCAAAACTGAGTACGATCTGAATGATGAACAGTGGTCGGAAATTCAAAGCGTACTCGATAAATGGCGCACAGTCGCTCCCAAGTCGAGCGAATATCAGAGAATTTTTCTGCTGTTTTTCCGCGCTTCTGGTACTTGGCTGAATGTTTTAGAACGGGTTGTCAAAGCTCGCTTGCAGAAAAAATCGACTCCTGAACTCGATCGCGAATTTGGACAAAATGACACGGCAATTTTGACCAAAACGGAGCTGTTTCCCGAAGAAAGGGAAATGCTGGAAACCTTGCTCAATACCCTGGAAAAGCCCCAGGAAGGACTCGATCGACTGAGTTTGTTACGAATCGCCATTCTCCGATTTTTGGCAGTTGCTTTGAAGGTTCCGCGCGAGTATCACAGCAAACCTCGCGATTTGCTGTCGAGAATTCAACAGCAAATTAAACGGCCGATTCCGGGCGAACGTTTCCCGAAAATTGTGATTTTTACCAGTTTTACTGCAACTTGTAAAGAGATTGCGGAAAATTTAGCTAAAATCTTTGGTAAAAATGCGATCGCCAGCCATGACACCAGCAAATCGGCTGATGATGTTGAGGCTAGTCTCAAGCGGTTTAAGACTGAACCCCATTGTTTTATCTTAGTGTGCGATCGATCGGCTGAAGCAGGGGTAAATCTGCAATTGACAGATTGGTTAGTTCACTTCGATTTGCCGTGGTTTCCCAACCAGTTAGAACAAAGACTCGGCAGAGTCGATCGCATTGGCAGCAAAATGGGAGTGCAATTTTGTTTGTTTGCAGGCCCGGATTTGCCGGAGAGTCCCCACGAAGCTTGGTTTCAAGTTTTAAAAGATGGGTTTGATATCTTCAACAAATCTATTGCCAGCCTTCAGTTTTATGCTGAGGAAAAACTTCTCAAACTAGAAGAAAAGTTGTTTGCTGAGGGAGGCAAGGGCTTATCCAGCGAAATTGAAGCGATTAAAACAGAAATCGAACAAGAGAAAATCAAAATTGACGAACAGTACGTTCTCGATGAAATTGATATTCTTGATGACAGTGCATCTCAGTATTTTGAATCTCTCGACAACTGCGATGCTAAGCATAAAGAAATGCAGCGGGCTACTGAAGGTTGGTTGTGTCAAGCTCTTCACTTCAAACAAATTGAACATCCGAGTGTATCGGGGTTGATGCGCTATAAACCTACTCAAAAAACGTTAATTCCCTCGAAGGATTTGATGACCAGATTGGTTCCTTATTGCCAGCAATATGGTAGTTACAATCGCCGTATTGCTCATCAGAATGCTGATGTGGCTCTTTACCGCATTGGTGAGGGATTGATCGATGCACTTGGCTCTTATATTCGCTGGGACGATCGCGGTCAAGCTTTTGCCATGTGGCGGCATGATGAAAGTTGGGATGCGGATCCTGGGAAGGAGTGGTTCGGCTTTCAGTTTAATTATTCAATCCAGACTGATGTGCAGCCTGCCCAGCAAATTTTGCAAGCACAAAACATCGAAAATTACAACTTGAAAGCTTTGCAGCGCCGCGCTGATGCTCTGTTTCTCCCAATTTTTGAAACTGTGTTTGTAGATGCTCGCAGCGAGCCGATGTCTCTGGTAGAAAATGCGGAAATCCTGGCGATTTTGCAGCGGGATTATAAGGGGAAAGGCGGGCCGAATCGGGATTATAATTTGTCGAAAAATCGCACGTCGCTGATTGACAGTTTTGTCGATCCGCTAGAATGGGATGATTTTTGTCAAAAGGGACGGGTGGTATCTGAGGAGTTGCTGCGCGGGCGATCGGCTTTTGTGGAAATGTGCGATCGATCTGCTGTCACTGCTGCTATCCAACTCGAAAACCGGGTGAATCAATTGCAATTGCGATTGAATCGACTTTCTAAATCCGAACAACTTTTAGAATCGGTTTTGGCTGATGAAATCAATACCGAAAGTTTGTTGAGTCAAGCGGTTTTAGCTGGTATTCGCCGCCCGCACATGACTCTTGAGTCTGTTGGGTTTATTGTGATTTCTGGGCGTCCTCCTGCTGCTGTAAAGTCGGAGGATGAAGGATAATTTGTTTGGGAGGGCGATCGCTCTTTTTGGGGCGATTCCCTTCGGGATAGCTTCGCTTCACGCTTTTTTTGAACTGCAGATGCAGGCGGATAAACGCGGATGGACGCAGATGAAGGAAGGGGCGATCGCTTTTATCTAATACCAATTTTGTATGAGGCTGCACATATCTCGATCCCCCCTTTGTAGGGGCGGTGCTACCCCTACTCCCCGTGCCCGCCCCTACATAGGGTGGGACAAGATTCTTCTCAAAGTCAACCCCTACTCCCCAACAATCAGGGGGAGTAGGGGGTATGCGAGGGGGATCGAGATATGTGCAACTTCACATTAAATTGGTATAAACTGCAGAAGTGACAGCAATTTTGAGGCGATGGGACTGCAAAAATGGTAAGATAAAAGGAGTAGTAATAAGTAGCAGTTATTTAGTGAAAAGCCACGCTTCGGCCTGACATTAAAGCGCGTCGATCGCATGGCAATTTAACCGCACAGCCAAAATGAAGAAGTCTCCGATAAAAATTCTGCTCGTAGAGGACGATGGAGGGCTGAGTGCAACACTGGCAAATGTGTTGGAAGCAAATCATTACGGCTTCGATCGGGCAAATGACGGACAAGTTGGCCTAGAGTTGGCAGCAGCAATTGAGTACGATCTAATTGTGTTAGACGTGCAGGTTCCCAAACTCGATGGAATTAGTCTATGTCGGCAATTGCGATCGCAAGGCTACTGCAAACCGATCCTGTTAATGACGGCAAAGGATTCAGATGCTGAGGTGGTGGCTCTTTTAGATGCGGGAGCCGATGATTACATCAGCAAGCCTTTTGCTACGGAAGTATTACTGGCAAGAATCCGAACTTTGTTGCGACGCAGTAAAGCACTTTCCCCAGGAGGTTTTACTCCGAATTCAGCGGCTAATACATTGACTTGGGGAGAGCTTTGTTTAGATTTAGAGTCTGGTAGAGTGACGTTTTGCGAAGAAATAATTTCACTGACACCGACAGAATATAATCTGCTGGAATTATTACTGCGGAATCCCGATCGCATCTTTAGTCGCAATGCTATTTTGGATCGTCTGTGGGGATTTGATGACGCACCCACAGATCGCGCCATTATCACTCATATTAAGGATCTCAGAAAGAAACTGAAGGCAGGCGGTTTAACTGAAGAAATCATCGAAACAGTTTATGGCATGGGCTATCGACTGAAACCTTACCCCCAATCTGCGTCGTCTTGTTCAAATAATCCTGGGAGCGATCGCACTCACAAACATCAATTTCGCGGGGTAGATAAGTCTGAGAGCGACAAAGTTTTAGAGCGGTTTCGGGGAAGCTTCAACCAACAAATTTCTGTATTGGAGCAGGCAAAAACTGATTTATTAGCAGGAAAGTTAGAGACTGAATTACAGCAAGTGGCTAAACATGAAGCTCATAAATTGGTCGGTTCTCTGGGGTCTTTTGGTTATCCCGAAGGATCGAAATTTGCACGCTATGCAGAGAATTTGCTCATAAACGATCGCTCTTTGACTGCTGAGGAAATTACTCGCTTCTCGGAATTGGTGGCAGGATTACAGCAGGAATTAGCCAAAACACCTATTAGATCAACGGCTGCACCAGTTTCTACTATTTCAATTTTTAACTATCGGGTTTTGGTAGTTGATGATGATGCTGCATTAACGGAGCGATTGAAAGTAGAATCCGAAGCTTGGGGATTTCGGATGAAAATTGCGCCGAATATTACTGCAGCCCGATCGCATCTTGCTCTGTCAATGCCCGATGTGATGTTACTAGATTTAAGTTTTGCAGAGACAGAGGAAGATGGATTGACGCTACTGCGAGAACTGACCGAGCGATCGCCTAACCTGCCTATAATTGTCTTTACCGGACGAGATAGTCTTCCCGATCGCTTAGCTGTATCGCGCTTAGGTGCTAAGCAATTTCTCCACAAACCTGCAACCACCGAGCAAATTTTTCGAGCGATTTCCCGTGTTTTACCCACTCCCAAAACTTCTGAAGCCAAAGTCTTAATCGTAGATGATGACCCTGTGATCCTGGTTACATTATCAGCGTTACTGACTCCTTGGGGAATTGAGGTGACAACCCTCAAAGAACCACAGCAATTTTGGGATGTGTTAATTAGCACAGAGCCCGATTTAATAGTGCTGGATCTAGAAATGCCGATCGTCAGCGGCTTAGAATTGTGTCAAGTCGTTCGACAAGATATCCAATGGGAAAATTTACCGATTTTGGTGGTGACAGCCCATACCGAGCCAGAATCTCTGCAACAAGCCTTTGCAGCGGGAGCCGATGATTTTATTACCAAGCCGGTACTAGGGCCTGAATTAGTCACGCGGGTACTCAGCCGAATCAGGCGCAGTCGTCCTTTACTTAAACCGAGAAATATAGGACTTACGCATAGCCTGAATATATAGTCTTTTGTAGGGGCAAACCCCCCGTGGTTGCCCCCATACCTGGGATGATTGCGTAAGTCCTCAAATACTTAAATATAACTTATCCACGAAGGCTAAAAACCCAGTTTCTGCCTCAATCTAAAAAATTTAATTAATTAAGTAGATCGATGATAGAACCTACTGATGAAAATTATGGGAAAGGGCAAGAACAGCCACAGCAAATCCTGGCTAAAACAGCACTTTCTCCCTCCGAATCCCTCAAACTAGAAGATATTCTCAACACTACGGTAACGGATCTCAGAAACATTCTGCAATGCGATCGCGTAATTATCTTCCAATTTGCTCCCGACTGGAGCCCAAAAGTGGTCGTAGAGTCAGTTGGTTCAGAATGGACACCAATCTTATCCACTCAGATACAGGAGCCTTGCTTGGTTGAAAGCTATATCGAATCCTTCAAACAAGGCTTATTCACATCTAAATCAGATATTTATACTGCCGGAATTGATACTTGTCACCCGGACTTCCTGGCCAATTTTCAAGTTAGAGCTAACCTGGTTATTCCTATCCTTAAGGGAGAAGAACTTTGGGGATTATTGATTGCCCATCACTGTGCAGCACCTCGCGAATGGCAAGCATCAGAAATTGAACTCATGGGACAGCTAGCAACTCAAGCTGGAATTGCCATTCAGCAAGCTGATTTATTTGAGCAAGTACAAATGGAAGTGAGAGAGCGCCAACAAGCAGAAATTGCTCTACAACAACTCCATACTGAACTCGAACAACGAGTCATAGAACGGACGGCAGAACTCACTGAAGTCAACCATAGCTGCCAACAATATATCAATCAAGTTGAAGACCTCTATAATAATGCTCCCTGTGGCTATCATTCCCTAGATGCTGCAGGAACAATAATTATGATTAATGATACGGAACTGAAGTGGTTAGGCTATACCAGCGATGAAATTGTATACAAAACTAAATATGTTGATTTAATGACACTTGAAAGTAAAAATATTTTTCATCAAAACTTTCCCTTATTTAAAAAACAAGGCTGGATCGAGAATGTAGAGTTTCAGATGTTGAAGAAAAACGGAACACCCATGTGGTTCAACTTAAATGCTACAGCAATTTATGATGAAGCAGGTAACTTCATGATGAGTCGTTCTAGCGTATTTGATATCACCGATCGCAAACGGACTGAAGAAGCATTCCGCCAATATGAACGCATCGTCTTCAATACAACAGATGGGATTGTGTTGATGGATCGCAACTATATTTATCAAATAGTCAATCAAGCTTATTTGACTTGGTGCAACAAATCTGAAAGCGAAGTTATCGGAAATTATGTTAGGAATATCCTGGATGCAGATGTGTTCGATAATATGATAAAACCTCGGTTAGACAGATGTTTGGATGGCGAAACAATTCAGTATGAAAACTGGTTTACTTCTCCCAATTTAGTCAGGCAATTTTTGAGCGTTACTTATACACCTTTACGTGATACAGGCGAAAATATTGTCGGGATAATCGTTATTCTGCGCGATCTGACTAAACTTAAACAAGCCGAACAAATGCTGGAGCTTCAGGCTGTCATTACCCGCAACATGGCGGAAGGCATTTGTTTAGTAAGAGCAGATAATGCAGTTATTGTCTATGCCAATCCTAAATTTGAGCAGATGTTTGGCTATGACTCTGGCGAACTCAACGGTCACCACGTTTCGATTCTCAACTATGCCACCGAATCGGTCAGCCCTGAAGAGGTAAATCAAGCCATTCGATCTGCTGTTTTACAAAGGGGTGAATTTAGTTATGAAGTCCAGAATGTCAAGAAAGATGGGACTCCATTTTGGTGTAGTGCAACTTGCTCTGCATTCAATCATTCCGACTATGGCGATGTTCTGGTGGCCGTTCATCAAGATATCACAGTAGCGAAGCACCTGGAAGAAGTTCGACAAGAGGCGGAAGCAGCCTTACTACAGAAATCCCGAAAGGAAAATTTGCTCTGGAGGATTACTCAAGGGATTCGCCAATCTTTGGATCTGAATGCGGTTCTAAATACTGCTGTTACTGAAATCAGGCAGACATTACAAACCGATCGCACTGCCATTTACCGCTTTAATCCTGATTGGAGTGGTGATTTTGTTGTGGAGTCAGTTGGTGAGGATTGGGTACAACTGATAGGAAGCGATCTTCAAAAAAATTGTGCAGATACCTATCTGCAAGAAACTCACGGCGGTCGATTCCGAAATAATGAAAGTTTTGTGGTTAATAATATTTACTGCGCTGAAATTCAACCATGTCATATCGAGCTAGTGGAACAATTGCAAGCAAAAAGTTATGCAGTTTTTCCGATATTTTTGAGAGAAAATCTCTGGGGTTTGTTAGCTATTTACCAAAATACGGCACCTCGTCAATGGCAATCGTGGGAAATAGAATTACTTGAACAGATTGCCAGCCAATTGTCGATCGCCATTCAGCAATCCAAACTCTACCGACAACTTCAGGTCGAACTGCAAGAACGTCAGCAAGCCGAAGCCACGATCCGAGAAGCCGAACGACGCTGGCGATCGCTCTTGGATAACGTGCAGTTGATTGTTGTCGGACTTGATATAGAGGCAAATGTCAATTATGTCAATCCTTTCTTCTTAAAAATTACGGGATATACTAACCTAGAAGTTATCGGAAAAAATTGGTTTGAAAACTTCTTACCCGGTTCTCTTCAAGAATCAGTTAAAATTGTTTTTTCGGAAGTTTTAGGCCATAAATTTCATCCTTATTATCAAAATTTTATCTTGACAAAATCTGGTGAAGAACGGTTCATTGCTTGGAACAATACCATGCTGCAAGATTCAGAGGGAAACATCATTGGAACTATCAGCATTGGGGAAGATATTACCGAACGACAAAAGCTCGAACACATTAAAAATGAGTTTATTGGCATTGTCAGCCATGAACTTCGCACTCCTTTGACAGGAATTCAAATGTCCTTGGGACTAATAAAAAGTGGGGTTTATGATAAAAAGCCGGAAAAATCTAGACGCATGATTGAAATCGCCCTCCTCGATACCAATCGTTTAGTGAACCTGGTTAATGATATTTTAGATTTGGAGCGCCTAGACTCCGGGCGGGCAATTGTGGAAAAAACCGTTTGCAAAGCTGCCGATTTGATGCAGCAAGCGGTAGATAGCACTCAGGCGATCGCTACTCAACAGCAGATATCATTAATCGTTACCCCCACGGATGCAGAAGTCTGGGCAACAGGAGATGCGATCGTCCAAACCTTAACAAATTTGCTCAGTAATGCGATTAAATTCTCACCTGCCGATTCCACAATTCATCTGAGTGCCGAAAACCAGACAGACTTTGTGCTTTTCCAAGTTAGCGATCGCGGGCGAGGCATTCCTGCAGATAAACTAGAACTCATTTTTGGGCGATTTCAGCAAGTCGATGCCTCCGACTCCCGTGAAAAAGGAGGCACAGGTTTAGGTTTAGCAATCTGTCGCAGTATAGTGGAGCGGCATGGTGGCAAAATCTGGGCCGAAAGTATCTTAGGTGAAGGCAGCACATTTTGCTTCACCCTACCCTTAGCCACAGTTGAATAACGCTTAGATTCATCTGTACCGTCAATCCCAAATCCAAAATCTGCAATCCCAAATCCGATGACACACAGACAAATTCTAGTTGTTGACGATGAAGAACACCTTCGGGAACTTGTGCAAGCCTGCTTAGAAGATTTAGGCGGATGGAAAACAGTGGGGGCACGATCGGGAGAGGAATGTTTACAAATACTGCAAACAGAACAACCCAATGCTATTTTGCTGGATGTATCTATGCCGGGAATGGATGGGTTTGCTGTGTACGAGATCCTCCAATCCGATCCGATTACTCGATCGATTCCAGTGATTCTGCTGACAGCGAAAGTTTTGCCCAGCGATCGGGCTAAATTTGCCCAAATGGCGGTAGCTGGGGTAATTGCCAAACCCATCCAACCCATCACTTTGACGGAAGAAGTAGCAGAGATTTTGGGATGGAATGAATAAATTTTACCAGTTTTGTAAATTTTTGTAACAAGAACGGAATCTTTACCAATTCCTTACCGTTGCTATTTAGTCTCCTGTTATTCAGCTAACAGTTCTTTGCATTAGGAGGAGACTCGATGAATGCTTTTCAGGTTTTGAATGATATAAATCAGGATCTCGCAGATTCATTTTCCGGTTTGCCCACTGCTTGTCAGCAATCCACGCTTGGGATTGCTCATACAGAGGAAACACCGATCGCAGGCATTAAAGTTCAAGAAAAGGATGCGACACTTATCGTTAAAGTTCACATCTCTGACATTCATCTTGTCAAATTGAATCTCCAAATCACTCCAGAAACTGTTTTAATCCAAGGTCAACCTACCGAATCGGCTGTAGTAGAAGGTTATTTCCTTCCTAGTGGATTTCAAAGTCTCATTCCGTTGCCCCACCGCCTACATCCTGAAATCTATGCGGCTGAAATAGACCAGGATGGTTTAATACTTCAGATTGCTAAAGAGTTGAGAGTTGAGCAATCCGAAGTTCGGATTCAACTCTCAAATACACATCTTTGAGCGATTGCTTAAAGATGGGTATTTGACACCCAATTGGCAACCGAAAGATTGATTTTTAATCAACCCAAATAAAATGAACACTTTGCAATTAGCTAATTATGATGGCAGTCTCCTGCCCGAAAACAAGATGAAAGGGAAGCAAATTCTCATCGTTGACGACCAAGAACACCTCCGCGAACTGATACAGTTGTGCCTGGAAGACATCGGGGGATGGAACACGCTGGTGGCAGAATCAGGAGAAGAATGTTTACAAATCCTACAAACTGAACGACCTAATGCTATTTTGCTGGATATATCAATGCCCGGAATGGATGGGTTTGCTGTGTACCAGATCCTCCAATCCGATCCGATTACTCGATCGATTCCAGTGATTCTGCTGACAGCAAGAGTGATGTCAAGCGATATGGCTGAATTTGCCAAAATGGGCGTTGCTGGGGTAATTCGCAAACCATTTGAAGTCACCACCCTGCCGGGAAAAGTGGCAGAGATTTTGGGATGGGATGATTGACACTCCCCGGTATGGCAGACGCAGGATTTTTAAGACTTTAACTCTAAATTCATAGAGTTGCTGCTTCAATCGATAGTTTAAAGGTGAAATTCCATCGCACAGGCGTGACGCCCGTGCCACGATGGAGGCGGATGAATATAATAAAAGAGCTCTCGCACTTGCGGGCTAAACCTCTTCAAAAATCGCGCCTCGCTGCTGTAGATTCACCTGTATCTCCTCATCGATTCCTGAATTGTTCCCGAATCTGGCTGACTCGACATTCGCACCACTGAAATTAGTATTTGTTAAGTTCACTTCCAGCAGATTTGCGCCGCTCAAATTAGCACCGCTGAGGTTAGCTAAAGCTAGACTTGCTTTGTGCAAATCTGCACCGCTTAAATCAGCATTTCCTAAGAAAGCCCCACTCAAATCTGCACCGCCGAATTTGGCATTTTGCAGGTTGGCGTCGCTGAAATCGGCATCGTTTAAGGTTGCACCCCGGAAATTTGCCCGATCGAGATTTGCGCTGCTAAAATCCACTGCACTTAAAGTAGTTCCGCGCAAGCTGCTACCCGCGAAATCAAGTGCTGGATTGAGATTGGCGATTTTTGCCAACTCTACAAAGTTGTCGGTTTCAGCGGAAATAATGCGATCGACCATTTCCTGCAATTGGGATTCAGCTTCCGGCACAATTTCCCCTTCGCGCGGTTCAACCGGAGGCAAATTGTAGGACAATAGCGCCCAACTGAGGGCAGGTTGGAGTTTATTTGCTTGCAGGTATATAGTCAGGATTCTTTCTAAAACCGAATGTTGATTTGGCGTGATCTCGTGCGGCCACAAACCCTCCGCATCTGTGAGATTAATATCTTCTTTAGCAACTTCAAAAGCCGCTGCCATCCGAAATTCTTTGGCAGTAATTTCTCCCAGCTTAGCGCTTTTTAGCAAACCTTTTAATACTGATTTGCCCTGTTCCACTGCAAAAATCCAAGCTGGGGTTGTATCATCGCTGATTGTGGAAACGTGACAAAATATGCTCTCTGTCTCCTTAATTTTTTCCAAATCCTCGCCGCCCTGAACTTCCCGCTGACTTTCGGTTACTAAATTTTCTGTACTGCTTGGAATTGGCAGGGTTTCTTCTATTGGCAAAAGCTTGAAAGAACCGACTAACTGACGTGAGGCTACGGGTATTTCGCAGTTTTCTAGATAGAGTTTGAGCGTCCCGCCTTGCAGACCAAATTTGACGCGACCACCTAGCAGGGGTTCCCAATGCTCGTTAAAATTCAGGCTCAAGTGAATGTCGAGCTGCTGGGTTTGGGGTGCAACCGATGGAACTGGAATTGCTTCAAATTGCATCCACAAGCAATCTGGGTATTTGTTGTGAGACTCTAGCGATCGCATATCGGGTAGAATTGCTGGCACTACCAGCCTGTAATTGATATTTAAATTAGTTTATCATCTCTATTTTATCACAACACAGCTTTTTTTCGTGGATAAAATTGTAAATTTTGTTTAATTTCCTCCGCCCTTCATTGGTTTTGCTGAATTTGACTTTTTACCCAATTCCGAAATGCTTTTACTAATTCCAAATAGTCCATTGTTTCTGCTTGTTCCAAAAATCTGACAATCTCTAAAACAGCCACGCTGGGAAATGCTAAACTGAGTTCGCCCTCAACGTATTCTCCATTTTCTAATCTGTTGATTCTGAGTCGAGATCCATTATAAATCCAAACTTCCGGCACTCCCAGATCCCTATAAACCTGCAAGGTATTTTCCGAACGGCTGGTAATATCAATTTCCACCACTAAATCCGGCGGCGGATCTTGACTCAGGTCAATTCTTTTTTTGCCTTTAACTGCACTAATATTCTGGATGTAAAAACATTCATCCGGTTCTGCACCGCTAAGTTCAGGACGCTTGAAAGTTGTGGAACCAAGGGGTTCAATTCTCACCTCTAATTCTTCCGCTAAGGTTTCAACAAATCGACCCATTATTGTTTTGAAGCGTTCGTGTTCTGGGGAGGGTACCATAATTTTCAAATTGCCACGACTATATGTCAGTCGAATTTGCCGATCGCCGATTTCGGCAAGCAAAGTTTCGTAGGTTTGCCAACTGATACCCGATAGGTGGACAATTTGTTCCGGCGGGGAGAGAGTTTGAGCAGTCATCTGATTTTAGATTTTAGATTTTAGATTTTAGATTTCTCCCGCGAATAAATCGGGGGTCAGAAACCAAATTGTTTTGGATGATAGCGATTAAAAGGGCGGGTTTTTGAGATTGTCAATTATTGGCAGATATTTTTCGTGAACCCGCCCCTACCCTATTAGGGGTAATCGACCGGACATAATATCATTCATTTGCACTTTTAGATTATATCATCGAAAAAAGCTCGATCGCTCTTTAATTACTGAGTTAAAATATGTGCTATCGAGCCAGAATATTTAGTCACCACTCTGCGCGGGAAATACCGCAGATAAATCGAGAGACAAATCTGGGAAACCTGGAATTACCACAACCTCATTCGGCAAAACCACTCGTTTGACTCGATAATCGAAACCACCTCTTTGTTTTTGATAAGGTTCGCTGTGCATTTCCAGTTGAATATCTACCAAATTAAATATCCAATAATCAGAAATTTCCGATTCAGCATAGAGAGATAACTTGGTTCTCCTGTCGTATTTCAAAGTAGAATCGGAAACCTCAATTACCAGCAAAATATCAGCAGGCTCCGGGTGAGAAGATAAATAATTATCAGAACGATTGCGAGCAATAACAACATCAGGCTCTGGTTCGCTATCAGCCGACAAAATAATCGGCTCTTGACCGCGCACGATCGCTCGTTCTTCCAGCAGTGGGTACAATTTTTTAAGCAATAGCGAATTACAAACAGAGTGAAACGTACTTTTAGTCGCCTTGATGATAATTTCTCCGCGAATCAATTCAACTCGGTCATCGGGGGCGAAAAATCCCAGTTCTCCCAAACGGTGATATTCGGCGATCGAGAATCGTTTTGCAGTTACGGCAGTCATAGCTTTTCTTACCCTCTACAATTACCAACATTTCCCATTCTACTCAAAAATCCCGCCCCGTGCCATCAATTCAACCTTCAGGGCTTCCGCAATTCCGACACAACCCAAAAACTTCGCATTTTTAACTACAGTATTTTTCAAATCAGCGCGGCTCAAATCAGCACCTTTTAAATTCGCACCACTCAAATTAACACCACTTAAATCAGCATTCTTGAAATCAGTATTTGTCAAATTTGCATTTACTAAAATCGCATTCGGTAAATAAGCACTGCTCAAATTGGCGTTGGTTAAATTTGCACCGCTCAAATTCGCCCTGGGCAGCTTTGTCCGCAAATCAGCACCGCTCAAATTGGCGCTGCTGAGTTCAGCATCCCGCAAATTAGCATTGCACAAATTAGCATCAATTAAAATAGCAGCGCTCAGCAAAGCACCGCTGAGATCGGCCAAAGTCAAGTCTGCGCCTCGGAGGTTGGTTTCGCGCAAATCTGCACCGTTAAAATCAGCGTAGTGCAAGTCAAAACCGCTTAAATTAGCCCCAGCAAAATCCTCAATCGGATTCAAACCAACTGTTTCTGCAAGTTGTACAAAACTCTTATTTTTATCAGTTAAAAACAGTTCGCGGACGATCGCCAATTGCTCCTGTCGGTACTGGTTAGCCTTGTCATAATCTGCTAAATACTTGTAGCCGAGCTTCAAATACTTGAGAGCATTGCGCTCAATGCGATCGTCCTTGCTGGTGCGCGCGATCGACAACTGCTGGTGATAGCATTCGATCGCACCAAGCAAATCTCCCTTAGCATCGTAAGCTAGCGCCAAATTGCCCAAAGTTTCCAATTCAGAGCGCCCGTCGCCAGTATCCCGCGCGATCGCCAAACGCTGCTGCTGGTAATCAATAGCACCAGAAAAATCCTCAAGAGCACAGCAAGCATTGCCCAAATTTCCCAAAGCATTTGCCTCGCCCCGGCGATCGCCAATTTCCCGCGCTAACATCAAATGTTGCTGGTAGCAGTCGATCGCCTGAGCATAATTCAAGAGCGCTTCGTAAGCTACACCCATATTACCCAGCGCCGCACCCGATCGGCGCTTATCGTCCATTGAGCGATACAGCGCCAGCGCTTTCTGCCAAGAATCCAGCGCCGCCTCAAATTGACGCGCCTGATATTGCGAAATCCCCTGCTTGATTAGCTCGCTAGCTTGTTCGCTCATACTGTCCAAATTAGTTAATAACTAAAGCTGATATTAACTGAGATATTGCACCATTCTCGCTTAACAGGCAAGATGCCTGTTCCACGAGAAAATTCACTCTTTGTGGAACAGGCCGGAAAGCCTGTTCATAAAAAGCTGATTGAGAATGGTGCAAGATTTCAGTATGGCCCATCCCCCTCTCCCCCATCCGTACTTTCACGTCCGTACAAAAAAAAGACAAAAAAAAAAGAGAGAGCTACCTAAGTAACTCCCTCTGCCATCAGGGTGCATCTACATAACACAATATAACACTATCGGGATGAGGGGTGTCACCCCCAAACGTGAAGATGTTGTAAAGAAATGTAGATTAATTATAAAGTTACGATCCCGCCAGAAGGGCGAGGTCAGGAAAAACCGATCGCCCGCCGCTGTATCCGCTACACGATCCCCTTAACGAATGCTTAACCTGGGGCGTTAAGCTTCGCCGCCAGCAGCTCATTGGTCAGTTTGGGATCGGCCCGGCCGCCCGTTTCCTTCATCACCTTGCCGACAAAAAAGCCCAGCAGCTTAGTTTTACCGCCTCGGTACTGTTCGAGCTCCTTGGGATTGGCGGCTAACACCGCATCGATCGCTCGATCGATCGCCCCAGTATCCGAAATTTGAATCAAACCCTTGCTTTCAACAAACTTTTGAGGCGAACCACCATTTGCCAGCAACTCCGGCAAAATATCCTTAGCGATTTTGCCACTGATCGTACCGGCCTCAATTAGCCCCAGCAGTTCAGCTAAATCCTGCGGTTGGAAAGGAATTTCTGCGATCGCCAGTTTTTCATTTTTCAGATAAGCAGTAATATCGCCCATCACCCAATTGGCAGCTTGTTTAGCCACAGCACCGGCGGCGATCGATTTTTCAAAATACTCCGCCACCGCTTTGTCGTCAGTCAGCACCCGCGCGTCGTAGGGAGAAAGACCGAGCTCAGTTTCGTAGCGATGGCGCTTCATTGCCGGCAATTCTGGCAGTTGAGCTTGCCAATCCTGCAATTGCTCAGTCGAAACTTTGATCGGAGGCAAATCCGGTTCCGGGAAATACCGATAATCGCTCGCACCTTCCTTAACCCGCATACTGAAAGTACACTGCTTGTTTTCATCCCACAGCCTGGTTTCTTGGATGATGGTTTCGCCATTTTCCACCGCTTGAATTTGTCGCTCGATCTCATAATCGATCGCCCGTTCGATCGCATTAAAAGAGTTCATATTTTTAATTTCCACCTTCGTGCCGAACTCTTTTCTGCCCACGGGGCGCACCGAAATATTCACGTCGCACCGGAGTGAACCTTCCTGCATATTCCCGTCGCCAACACCGATGTAGCGCACGATCCGGCGCAATTCTTGACCGTATTCGGCAGCTTCCGCGCCCGATCGCAAATCCGGTTCCGAAACAATTTCGATTAGAGGCACACCGGCGCGGTTGTAATCCACCATTGAATAAGTTGAACCGCTGAGCCGATCGCTGCCGCCGTGAACCAATTTTCCGGCATCTTCCTCCATGTGCAAGCGAGTGATCCCGATTTTTTTTCTAGTAGAATTTCCCGTCTCATCCACCAGTTCAATTTCTAGCCAGCCGTTAGTAGCGATCGGCAAATCGAACTGAGAAATTTGATAATTTTTCGGCAAATCGGGATAGAAATATTGCTTGCGGTCAAACTTACTGTAAGGTGCGATTTCGCAGTTGAGAGCCAGCCCTGCTTTCACCGCATACTCCAGCACTTTTTGATTTAATACGGGCAAAACTCCCGGCATTCCCATACAAATTGGGTCAATGTTAGTATTTGGGGCATTGCCAAATTCTGTAGAAGAACTGGAGAAAATTTTAGTATTCGTACTTAATTGACAATGAGTTTCGAGGCCGATAATGGCTTCGTACTGAGTTCGGTTTTTTATCGAAGAGGGTGCAGCAGCAGTCATAAGCAATTTAAAAGACTGAATAACTTTAGATTTTATTTTAGCTTTTTATTGACCAAACTGATGGGAGAGTATTTGTAGGTAGGGGCGGTTTCATTGGTGTCAACAAGCGTGTCAAACCCTGATTTCGGCAGGTTTAAACCCCTGACGGACTTTGAGCAAGCGTGTTTAGTTGAGACAAATGGGGCTCTGCATACGCAACGCCCTGCTACAGATTGGCGATCGACCCAAGGCTGCAGCCACGCCGAGAGCCTTTGGATCGCCCCCAAACAACAACTCTGTGCAAAAATATACTTAGCGCCAGCTCCTGCCCGCACCATTCCCTTACCCAGGAGAGTTTTAGATCGATCGACTACAATTGCCGATCGATCTGCACCCCAAATCCTTTGACTGGCTGTATTTAATAACGCCGCCCGCCTCCAACGATCAGCTCCACGCACAGACTAAAAATTAAAAATGTATAATTTAACAGGAAATTACATATTTTTAATTTTTAAGCTTTAATTTTGAATTCTCAAAGTAACACTTGCCTAAGTGTCAAAACTATGCGTGAAATTCCAGTTAAAAGTGCCAGACTGTTTCAGAACAGCATCACTGAGCTAGAGCAGGCGGAATTAGCCCTCGAACTCGCTTGGAACGAACTCGAAAAACAAACAGCAGAAACCATTGCTCACATTGCCAACACTGGCTCAGCAAACACACAGGAAATTAGCGATCGCTTCGCCAGGGCGAAGCAACTCCGGCAGCAACTTCAAACTCAAATAAAAAAAGCCAACTCGCGGCGGGAATTTCACCTAGAAAACTCACCAATGGCCGTTGTAGAGTGGGACAAAGAATTTCGGGTAGTGCAGTGGTCGCCAATGGCAGAAAAAATATTTGGCTGGAGTGCAGCAGAAGTAATCGGCAAATACTGGCACGAATGGTCAATAGTTCATCAAGAAGACTTCGAGGAAGTGTGTGCCGTCACAAATCAACTATTACACAGCAGAGAACCCCGCAACATTTGCCGCAACCGCAACTATACAAAAGATGGCTCAGTAATTTACTGTGAATGGTACAATTCCGCACTAATCGATGAATCGGGAAGAGTAGTTTCAATTCTCTCTTTTGCCAGAGACATAACCGATTTCCACCGCGCTCAAGAAGAACTGCATAGGCGCGAACAAGCTTTCAGCGCCATCGCCGAAAATGCGACCGATATTATCGCCCGGTTCGATCGCAAACTCTGCCTCCTTTACATCAACCCAGCAGTAGAATCAACAATTGGAAAACACGCCGAAAAATTGATTGGCAAAACCAACCAAGAATCAGGAATGCCACCGCACCTGTGCAGCCTGTGGGATGAGGCTTTTATGAAAGTTTTTGGTAGCGGCAAACAAGAAACCATAGAATTTGACTTGCCCACTTCCGAAGGCATAAAATATTACCACTGTCGAGTCATTCCCGAGTTTGCTGAAGACAATTCAGTAGAAACAGTTTTATCCATCTCCCGCGACATCACAGAACTCAAACAAGTCGAAGATCAGTTGCGACAAAGCGAATCCAAATTTAAAGCCATAGTAGATTCTAATATTATCGGCTTAATTTTTTGGGATCTTGACGGCCACATTACAGATGCGAACGCGGCTTTTTTAAACACGGTAAATTATACGCGGGACGAGCTGCTTGCCGGAAAAGTTAACTGGCAAGAAATGACACCACCTGAATACGTGGGTTTAGATACAGAAAAAGTTGCCGAACTGAAGGCTAGAAATACGGTTGTTCCCTTTGAAAAAGAATTTATATGCTCCGATGGTAGC
Organism: Microcoleus sp. AT8-B5; assembly: GCF_036705565.1. Classification (NCBI taxonomy): domain Bacteria; kingdom Bacillati; phylum Cyanobacteriota; class Cyanophyceae; order Oscillatoriales; family Microcoleaceae; genus Microcoleus; species Microcoleus sp. AT8-B5. The sequence continues at coordinate 10,082 of NZ_JAUBUY010000042.1, read as the reverse complement.
CGCGTTCCGGTGCTGCTGGGCAGCACATTTTTAGAAGGAACGAAGCAATTAGGCGTCAGTTTTGTGCTGGACTTGAGCGAGCGCAAGCAGGCAGAATTGGAACTGCAAAAACATCAGCAACTTTTAGAGAGTATTGTTACAACTATACCTAATTTTCTCTACATTTACGATGCAGTAAAAAACCAAAATATTTATGCAAATGAATCTGTCACAGCTATGCTGGGATACACTCCCCAAGAATTGCAAGATTTGGGGACAGACGCTGTAGCCAACTTAGTTCATCCCGACGATCTGTTAAAGCTAATTACAGGTATGGAGCGACTAAAACACAGTAGGAATCCCTATGAAACCGATGACAGAGACTACAGAATCAAACACAAAAATGGGGAATGGCGCTGGGTGCACGCTCGCTCTAAAGTTTTCAAAAGAACGCCAGACGGACAAATGAGGCAAATTATCGGTTCCGTACTCGACATCAGCGATCGCAAACAAGCCGAAGAATCATTAAAACAGCAAAAAGAACTGCTGCAAACAATCTTCGACAACGTGCCGATTATGCTCGCATTATTAGACAAAAATGGTCAAATAAACTGGGTGAACCGCCACTGGGAACAAGTGCTAGGCTGGAGTTTGGCAGAAATCAAAAACCGTGATATCTTGGCAGAATTTTATCCGCAGCCAGAATACCGTCAATATGTTTTGGATGAAATAAAAGCAGCAAATGAGAAGTGGAGCGACTTCAAAACAAAAGTTAAAGACGGGCGAATTATCGACACTTCTTGGGCAAATGTTCGTCTTTCAGACGGCAGTTGTATCGGCATTGGTCAAGATATCACCGAACGCAAACGAGTAGAATTAGAGCTCAAAGAACTTAACGAAACTTTAGAAGCTCAAGTCGCGCAACGTACTGCAGAATTAGAAATTTTTTTTGATGCTTTGCCCGACCACATTTTTGTGGTAGATAGCGATAATATGCGACTGTCTTTTGTCAACCAATCTGTTGCCAAAACTGCTGGATTAAATAGCAGAAAAGAGATGCAGGGCAAAACTATTTTTGAATGTTTCTCCCCCGAAATAGCCGCCAAATTCTCTAGGGAAAATTCGCAGGTATTTGAAACAGGGGAAACTCTGCACTTGCAGGATAAATTTGTAATTGCTGGCGAGACCAGTTACTACGATACTTTTAAAATTCCCCTCAGAAATCTCGACGGCGAGGTTTATGCTTTAATTGGCACTTCTCGCGATATCACTGAGTTGGTAGAGACAAAACAAGCTTTGTCAGAACGCACAGAGCAATTAGAAGCTGCCAATCAAGAATTAGAATCTTTTTCTTACTCAGTTTCCCACGACTTGCGCGCACCTTTGCGACACATTTCAGGTTTTGTAGAAGCGTTGAAACAGCGGCTAGAATTAACTGAGGCTTTGAGCGATCGCAAAATAGTTCACTATATGGAAGTAATTGAAGACAGCAGCCAAAAAATGAGCCTGTTGATTGACGGTTTGCTCGCCCTGTCGCGGGTGACTCGCACCGAGTTGAGGCAAATTCCGATCGATCTGAGCCGTTTGGTACAAAATGCGATTAAATTGACTAAACCACCAACAGTCGCAGATCCGGCCCAAACTCCCCACAGCGTTGAATTTGCCGTCGGAAATTTGCCGACAGTAATGGGAGATTCAACCTTGCTGCAACAGGTGTTCAGCAACTTGATTAGCAACGCCGTCAAGTTCAGCCGCGGACGCAATCCGGCTACAATAGTTATTGAGGGTTTACCCGATGGGACGATTTTTGTCAAGGATAACGGGGTGGGTTTTCCGATGGAATATGCCGATCGCCTGTTTGGAGCCTTTCAGAGGCTGCACTCCCAGAGAGAATTTGAAGGTACGGGCATCGGTTTGGCGATCGTCCAGCGGATTATTCACCGCCACGGCGGTACGGTTTGGGCCGAAAGCCTACCTAGTCAAGGAGCCACCTTTTACTTTAAACTAGGGCAAACAATCTCAAACGGTAATATAGATTCATAAGTTAAGTCTATAAGAGTTTTAAATGAAAAATTTAAAACTCTTATAGACTTAAATAAGTCACGATCGGTGAGAGCATCCGAATTTTGGTGTGACAGGAGTGTTCACTGTTAGGGATGGAAGCGAAAGATATAGGCGGGGCTGTGCAAGATGCTCGTACTCCTAAAAAATGCTCTTTTAAAAATTGGGGTGCTCCCCAATCGGTTCGTCAGCCCTCGACTGCAGGTGCTAAATAAAGGTCTTGCGAGTAGAGTATATAATTAATTTTGCTAAAAATATCGAGATAAAATTAATAACAAAACTAAGTCTAAAAAATTACTAGCAAAAACACAAATAACCAATTGAAAACATCCCCAATACCTTATGTTAGATATAAATGAAACCAACTATCTACTAAAAATGGTAGCGGAATCAACATTAAACTTGTTGATTATCGAAGACATGGCAGAAGATATGGAATTAATAGTGCTCGCCTTAGAATCGGGGGGTGTAAATTTTAAGTGCGACACTGCCGAAACAGCAACAGAGTGCAGAAAACTGCTCGAAAATTGCCAGTACGATGCTGTACTCTCAGATTACCGCCTCCCCGGCTTCAACGGTTTAGAAGTATTGAAATTAATGCAGGAATTAGGGCAAGACATACCCTTAATTTTAGTAACGGGAAGTTTGGGAGAAGAAGCGGCAGTTGAGTGCCTCAAAGCTGGAATGACCGATTACGTATTAAAAGGGCGGCTGTTTAGGTTGCCAACAGTCTTAGAACGATCGCTCCAAGAATACAAAATGCGGCGCCAGCAACAAGAAGCGATCGCCCAAATTCAGCGGCAAGCTCAGCGAGAAGCGATAGTCAACCGCATCGTTCAAGCCATGCGCTTCACCCTTGTACTCGACGAAGTGCTGCAAACCACCGCAGATCAACTGCACGAAGCTCTCGAAATCAGCGGCTGCGCGATATTGCAGCCAGATGCTGAGGGCAAGATCGGGATTCGCTACATGAGCTTAAAGGCAGCCGACAGAGAACGGGCGATCGGTCTAAATTGCGACTTTGCCCAACACTATCGCTTCTCCCTCGCCCGCGGAGAAACGATCGCCCTCGCCGAGTTATCGACTCTGAGCCCGGAACTGCAAGCATCAGCCCAATTTTTAGGGTTTCACTCGATCGCGATCGCACCGCTGCTATACCAGCAATCATTTTTGGGAGGAATTTGCCTCTACCAGTGCGATCGGGCCCGCTGTTGGACTACAGAAGAACTATCGCTAGTCAAAGCCATATCCGATCAGTGCGCGATCGCGATCCACCAAGCCGAACTCTACCAACAAGCCCAAACCGAACTGGCAGAACGCAAGCGCGCCGAAGCAGCAGTCTGTGGCATCCAGCAGCAGCTAGCCACAATGGCAGCCAACATTCCCGGCTCAGTCTACCGCACTGTGCTGCATCCAGATGGCACAATCTCCCTGCCCTACATCAGTCCGGGCGTGCGCGAAGTTACTGGGTTCGGGGCCGAAGAAGTGATTTCGCGCCCGGAACTCTTGACCGAAATCATCCATCCAGAGGACAAAAGCTCGTCTGACAGCCGCGTAGCAGCATCGAGAGCGAGTCTTTTGCCGTGCGATCGCCAGTACCGCATCGTTCTGAGATCGGGGGAGGTAAAGTGGGTGCAAGACAGCGCTAAATTTTCCAAAAACGAAAACGGCGACGTAATTATAGACGGAGTAGCCCTCGACATCAGCGATCGCAAACAAGCAGAATCAGCCCTGCGCCAAAGCGAACAGCGATTTCGCTCGCTGATTGAAAACGCCACAGACATCACGATCATTCTCGACGCCGCAGGAATCTTCCGCTACATCAGCCCTTCGGTTAAGCGAATTTTAGGGTACGCGCCCCACCAGGCGATCGGCCGCAGCGCCTTAGAAATAGTTCACCCCGACGACAGCGCTACGATCGCCGAAACCCTCCACAAAGCCATTGAAAACCCCAAAAGAAGCCAGTGCCCAGTTGAGTACCGAGTCCGCCACCGCAACGGTTCCTGGTGTTATGTAGAAGCTGTAGCCACCAACTTGCTCTACGATCCCGCAGTCGAGGGAATCGTGATTAACTGTCACGACATCACTCAGCGCAAACTCGCCGAAGAACAACTGCTGCACGATGCTTTTCACGACGCCCTCACCGGATTGCCCAACAGATCGCTATTTACCGATCGGCTCGAACACGCTCTGAGGCTGGCAAAACGGCGCAAAGACTACTCGTTTGCCGTGCTGTTTCTCGATTTAGATAGATTTAAAGTAGTCAACGATTCCCTCGGCCACGCCATCGGCGATCAATTGCTAGTATCGATCGCGCGGCGTCTGGAAGCTTGTCTGAGGCCCGGAGATACAGTAGCCCGCATCGGAGGAGACGAGTTTGTGCTGTTGCTAGAAGACATCGAGGGCATCAATGAAGCTAGCAGCATTGTCAACCGACTGCAAAAGAAAATCACCTCCCCTCTCCTTCTAGACGGACACGAAGTATTTATCACCGCCAGCATCGGCATAGCTTTGAGCTCTGGCGAATACCTGGAACCGACAACCCTGCTGCGCGACGCCGACACAGCAATGTACCGCGCCAAAGAACTTGGCAGAGCCCGACACGAAGTTTTCAACAGTTCCATGCACGCCCACGCTTTGCGACTGTTGCAGCTCGAAAACGACCTGCGGCGGGCGATCGAATCAATTAAAGAACCCGCCACAGAAGAAGACTTTCCCCCATCCCCCGAATCAGCCTTACCTCCCTTATCCGCAGCGCCCCAGTTTATTATTCACTACCAGCCGATCGTGTCGATCGCCACTAACACAATTACCAGTTTTGAGGCCCTAGTGCGCTGGCAGCATCCAGAACGAGGCTTAGTTTCCCCCGGCGAATTCATCACCATCGCCGAAGAAACCGGCTTGATCGTACCCCTGGGCCGCTGGGTACTTCGCACAGCTTGCCACCAAATCCGCCAGTGGCAGCAGCTATTTCCCAGCCACCCCCCGTTGAGCGTTAGCGTCAACATTTCTGTCAAACAGTTTTCTCAGCCAGATTTAATCGAATACATCGATCGAGTCCTCGCAGAAACTCACCTCGACGGCAGCAGTTTAAAACTAGAAATTACCGAAAGCGTACTTATAGAAAATTCTGAATCAGTAACAGCAATGCTGGTGCAGCTCAGAACCCGAAACATAGACTTGTGCATTGACGACTTCGGCACCGGCTATTCCTCGCTCTCCTACCTGCACCGCTTCCCCACCAATACCTTAAAAATAGACCGCTCTTTTGTTAGCAGGATGGGAGGTGAGTTCGATTTCAGTAAAGGAGGGATTGACCCCACAGAAATTGTGCGGTCGATCGTTACTTTGTCCCACAATTTAGGCATGGATGTAGTAGCCGAAGGAGTCGAAGAAGCATCGCAACTATCTATACTAAAAGGGTTAAAATGTGAGTACGCCCAGGGATTCTTTTTCTCAAAGGCAGTAGACTCTCAAACAGCAGCAGCCTTAATCCGACAGCAAGCAGAAAATCAGAATTTGCTGACATTTAGTTTGTTAGAGAAAGGTCATTAAAAAAACACGGCATTTTGTGAGTCCCGTTTCAGCATAAAATCTTAAAATATTTTAAAGCTGTCCCTAACAGGCGTCAGTTAATAACTACGGCATCCAAATCATTATGACTATTGGCTACCTCGCCCTCGTTCTCCACGCCCACTTGCCCTTTGTTCGCCACCCCGAAAGCGACTACGTTTTAGAAGAAGAATGGCTGTTTGAGGCGATCGCGGAAACCTATATTCCCCTGCTGCAAGTCTTTGAAGGCCTCAAGCGCGACGGCATCGACTTTAAAATTACCATGAGCATGACACCGCCCTTGGTGGCAATGCTGCGCGACCCCTTGCTGCAAGACCGCTTCGACGACCACTTGGCCAAACTCGAAGAATTAGCCGATCTCGAAATCGAACACAACAGCGGAAACGGCCACCTCCGCTATTTGGCAGAACATTACGCCACCCATTTCTCTCAAGTCCGCAACTTTTGGGAAAAGTACGATCGAGATTTAGTCAAAGCCTTCAAAGAACACCAAGATACCAACAACCTCGAAATCATCACCTGCGGTGCCACCCACGGCTACCTACCGTTGATGAAAATGTACCCCGAAGCAGTTTGGGCACAAATTCAAGTAGCTTGCGACAACTACGAAGCAAACTTCGGCCGCCGACCAAAAGGCATTTGGCTGCCCGAATGCGCCTACTATGAAGGCTTAGAGCGGATGTTAGCCGACGCAGGCCTCCGCTACTTTCTCACAGACGGTCACGGCATCCTCTACGCCCGCCCGCGTCCCCGCTACGGCAGCTACGCCCCAATTTTCACCGAATGCGGAGTCGCAGCCTTCGGCCGGGATCACGAATCCTCGCAGCAGGTTTGGTCTTCCGAAGTCGGCTATCCCGGCGCCGCCGAATACCGCGAATTCTACAAAGATTTGGGCTGGGAAGCTGACTACGATTACATTAAGCCCTACATCATGCCCAACGGCCAGCGGAAAAATACCGGGATTAAATATCACAAAATCACCGGTCGCGGATTGGGTTTAGGCGATAAACAGTTGTACGATCCTTACTGGGCAAGGGAAAAAGCAGCGGAACACGCCAGCAATTTTGCTTTTAACCGCGAACGCCAAGTCGAACACCTCAACGGCATTATGCAGCGTCCGCCGATTATTGTTTCGCCTTACGACGCCGAACTTTTCGGTCACTGGTGGTACGAAGGGCCTTGGTTCTTAGATTACCTGTTCCGCAAGAGTTGGTACGACCAAAATACCTACGAGATGACGCACTTAGCCGATTATTTGCGGGGAAATCCGACTCAGCAAGTGTGCCGCCCGTCTCAGTCTAGCTGGGGTTTCCGGGGTTTCCACGAATATTGGCTCAACGATACCAATGCTTGGATTTACCCGCACTTGCACAAAGCTGCGGAACGGATGATTGAGTTGGGAAGCATGGAACCTGCAGATGAGTTGCAGTGGCGCGCTTTGAACCAGGCGGCGCGGGAAGTGCTGCTAGCTCAATCTTCTGACTGGGCGTTTATCATGCGTACAGGGACGATGGTTCCCTATGCGGTGCGCCGGACTCGATCGCACTTAATGCGCTTTCACAAGCTTTACGATGAAGTGAAAGAAGGGAAAGTTGATTCGGGTTGGTTGGAGAAGGTTGAGGAGATTGATAATATTTTCCCTGAAATTAACTATCGCGTTTATCGATCGCTTTAAGCAAGTTTTAAGTTGCTCGTTCCCAGGCTCTGCCTGGGGACGCATTCCCGGAGGCTCTGCCTCCTCTTTTTCTCCCCAATCGACGAGGCAGAGCCTCTGGATATCGGTTCCCAGGCAGAGCCTAGGAACCAGTTAATCTCCTAATTAGTATTACACCTTTTTTGCCGCCATTCTCTTGCACCACAAACCCATTCCCGCAGCCACAAACGTACCAACAGCAGTCATCGGTTCCGGTACAGGTTCATACTCATAAATTGCACTAACTGTAGTGTTAGCCACAACCTTACCCCCAAAACTACCTCTAGCCGGACTCCCCAGAATTTGAGTCAAACCAGTTGTCGCCACGCCAGCCGTAAAAGTATCACCATCGCAGCCAGTTAAAGCACTTAAAAACTGCGGCAAATCATAACTCTTCGACACAGTACCAGAAGCCGAACCGCTAACACTTCCCGTACCGCCACTAGCAATCTTCGTTTCCGGCGGACTTGCTAACACACTCAAAGTCAAATTAGGGTCAACTTTCAACAGCGGAATATTCACAGCAATACTTGCATTACTCGCCGCCGTCCCCATAAAATCTCCCGTCAAAGGAGTAATGCTCACACTATTATTAACAGTAGACTTAACCGTAACATAAGCCCTTAATAGCGTTCCTAACAGCGAATTAAACTTGGGCAAAACTACATTCGTGCTGCTATTTAACGGCTGCGAACCCAAATTCACAGTGTAAGTTTGAGTAAGAGTTGCCGCTTGTGCAGAAAAACATTGACTGACAACTGCAAAACTCAAACTTCCGCTAACAATTCCCCACTTTTGAAAAACATTCATTTCGATAAACTCCTACAATAATAAAGTTGCATTTTGTGGCACGGGCGTCTCGCCCGTTAGGTTAATCGTGGCACGGGCGTCCCGCCTGTAATTAATCTGCGGTTAAAAACTCCAAACCCGCAAAACCAAATTACCCAGCAAGGATGCTAAATAACTCAAAACCCAAACAGTATAAAGTATACTCAAAGGCGCGTAAGCTGCCAAAACCCATTGCGTTTCTGCTGCTTCCTCAATCTCCTCCCTCCGCAACAAATCCCCATAAAAATCAAACGACCTTTGTCGCAGATTGTTAATGCCAGTTCCAGCAACTAATAAATAATAACCGTCAAATCTATTCAACGGATTCAAATTAATTGCAACTGTCAGCAAGGCCGCCACCATCAACAAATAACTAATTTGATGCCAAACCGGATTTGACTGAGAAAACAGCCACATCCAAACAGCCAATGCCCAAATTGTTACTTGGATTAATACTCCGGCGGCTACTACTAAAACCCGCTGTTTCCGCCGGACTAAACTGTATTGGTCGGTTGTATCTGTGTAACATCCAGGGATGAAACACATAAACAATAATCCAATTTCTTTAACAATACCGCCGTAGTGTTTTAGCGTGAAAGCGTGGCCGAGTTCGTGCAAAGCTATTACCAGCATTGTCAGCAATACAAATTTGAAAATATTCTCATTTTTTCCCGCTATCCACAACTGCTGATGTGAGGCTGCGACTTCGGCAGAGGAAGCCAACCACACAGCTACAGAGGAAGCGATGAAAGCGCACAGAAAAAAGCCAAATTCCCACGTCCAAATCCAGCGGAATTTGTCGATGTGCCGCGACAGCCAAACATCGGGATTGACTAGGGGAATTGTGAAGGATAGCAGGTTGATTTTAGCTTTCGGCGGCTTGGTTCCTTCTAGCATTCCTGCTTGTGCTAAGTCTTTCAAGAGATTTTGCACATCTTCTAAATCCAGGTCGTATTCAGCGAGAATATTAGTTAGTGGTTGTTGACTTAATTGCACAATTACCTGTTTGTCAAAGTCGTCAACTTGAATACAGGTAATGTCTTCGGGATTGCGAAGTATCCAATGACCGTCGGGATGAGGTATCCATTGCACCGCTGATTTGAGTTGCATGGTAGATTGTCACTTTGGCTGACAAAGTTTCGATTTAATTGAATAGGAGTTACTCGTTTTTAGGCGGAGATTCTGATCCCCCCTAGCCCCCCTTAATAAGGGGGGGACAAGAGAATCAACTCAAAGTCAACCCCTACTCCCCTTCTTAAGGGGGATTTAGGGGGATCTAGACTTTCGGATCAAGCAGAGAGACAGTGGGTTTTAGGCCGAAACTCGATCCCCCCTAGCCCCCTTCTTAAGGGGGGGACAAGAGTTTTCACTAATTTAGGAATTACGCATTTTAGGCCGAAACTCGATCCCCCCTAGCCCCCCTTAAGAAGGGGGGGACAAGAGTTTTAACTTAAAGTGGGTGTTTTTATTGAGTTGTTTAGAATCGATCGCCCAATTGTGTTTGTATGTTTTCTCCGCTGGGTTTTTGAGATTTTCGAGCCGCCCTAAGTCTTTCTGGAAACGGAAAGTTTCAAGGCGAAATTTGCCCCTGTTTTAAGGAAGCATGGAAGTATTGAAGTATTTTGTGAAGAAGCTTTAGTGATATTTGTTTGGGCTTTAGGCTTTAATCCAAATTTCACCTTGGTGTTCATATTATCAGAAATTAGAAAAAAAGCAAGTGTAAATTCTAACTATTTTAGGAATTACGCATTTTTTACCTGTCATTGCGTGGGAAACGAGCGTGTAGCGGATGTTTCTGGTTGAGGCGGGGATTGCTATCCAAAAAAGGTTACACAAACTTTACGATCGCAAATAGAACTTGGGTGTATGATCAGGGTAAACGCATCTAAATTAAGTTGACAGAAAATCATATTTGTGCATGATTTGTTTTTTATAAAACAATTCTTAA
>NZ_JAUBUY010000041.1:0-54734 GCF_036705565.1 Microcoleus sp. AT8-B5 | reverse complement strand
AAGGGGTAAAGCAGGAACACCGAAACAAACACGGCGATGGGGCCGGTGAATGCTAGGGCGTTGTAGGGACGGATGCCTACCAAACGGGCGATTTCAATCTGACGCAGGCAAAAGCCGATCAGTGCGAAGGCGCCGTGGAGGGCTACGAATGTCCACAGCCCACCGAGTTGGAACCAGCGGGTAAAGTCCCACTGTGCTTCGGGGCCCCACAGGAACAGCAGGGAGTGTCCGAGGCTGTTGGCTGGGGTGGAGACGGCTACCGTGAGGAAGTTGGCTCCTTCGAGGTAGGAACTTGCCAAACCGTGGGTGTACCAGGATGTGACGAAGGTGGTGCCTGTTAACCAGCCACCGATGGCTAGGTAGGCGCAGGGGAATAGCAGGATGCCAGACCAGCCTACGAAGACGAAGCGATCGCGTTTGAGCCAGTCGTCGAGTACATCAAATATGCCTCTTTCGGTCTGGGCGCGTCCGACTGCGATTGTCATTTACGCAAATCTCCAAATGGATATAATTACAACGGATCTGTCTCTAGTCATGAGTTTTCCACCGTTGCCTCTGCTTAGCAGAAAACAAGTTGGATTATGAACAGACTTTACTTTTCTTTACCGTATTGACGATTATAGAGGTAATTCTTTACAAGAGCAAGTTTTTCTTAAAAAACTTTTGGCTGTTGACTTTTGACTTGTGCGAAGTCCCCGAAGCCCTCGAAGTCCCCGAAGTCTTTGCCCTGCATTTGGGAACTTCTACTATATAGGAGTCTCTGCGCTTTGCGTCAGAAGCCCCGTGGCTTGGTAGATGTATCGCCCTCAACCTCTGATTTTTCTAAGAAACTGGGTTTCCGTGGGTAAGTCCTATATATATACTGAGGAGAGAGCTCCAAACTTAGGTTTTTAAGACTATATGTTCAGCATTGACATCATTGTGAAAAATACGCCCGTCTCGCTGTCGGTGCAGCGGAAGTTGGAGGAGGACGCTGAGACTGTTTACCAGCAGGTACTGGCGGCGATTCGCAACTCCCAACCGCAAATTTTGGAACTCACCTGCGAGAAAAATCCTGAGAAAAAGGTGGCTGTACTCAGCAGCGAGATTTCTGGGGTGGTGGTTTCTCAGAAATCGGGGGCGTCATCTACAGGCAGATCCCCTGGCTTTGTCTCGATGACAGCAGAATGAGGGCTGGGGGTGTTGGTGCCGATATGAGCCCGTCAGCCGTTGCTGTGCGGGATTTGGGTTTTTGCTGGCCGTCGGGCGATCGAGTGTTGCAAGGTTGCTCTCTGGATGTACCCAAGGGCGAGTTTTGGATGCTTTTGGGCACTAACGGCAGCGGCAAGTCTACGCTGTTGAGGCTGATGGCTGGGCTGCTGCACCCCCAGTCGGGGGAAATTGACCTGAGTGGGCGAGTGGGTTTTGTGTTCCAAAATCCGGATCACCAATTGGTGATGCCGACGGTGGGTGCGGATGTGGCTTTTGGTTTGGTGGAGGAAAAGCTTTCTAACGTTCAGGTGCGGGAGAGGGTGGCGGAGGCTTTGGAGGCTGTGAATTTGCTGGATTTGCAGCGGCGGCCGATTTATGCTTTGAGTGGGGGCCAGAAGCAGCGAATTGCTCTTGCTGGGGCGATCGCCCGTCACTGCGAAATTTTGCTGTTAGATGAACCGACGGCTTTGTTAGATCCTGATTCTCAGTTGGATTTGGTGGCGGCGGTGCAGCGGTTGGTGAAAAATCGCGGGATTACGGCTTTGTGGGTGACTCACCGTTTGGATGAGTTGAATTTCTGCGATGGGGCTTTTTTGTTGGAAAAGGGCCAAGTTGTCGATCGGGGAGATCCGGCGCGTTTGAAGCAGCGGTTGATGCAAAGCCAAGATGTTTAGCTGTTAAGCAATTTGAGTCATAGTCGCGGCCGGGGCGGGTTTATCTGAATTTCTCACTTGTGTTGTAGATTAGGGTGAACCCGCCCCTACGGTATTTGTGATAATTAACCCGATATAATCTAACTAAATTCACCGCAATCCTCGATCGCGCAACCAAGCATCTGCCCAAATTGTATCGGCCTCTGACAGCGGTGGTATGACTTCCCAGTTGCGATAATCTATCTTCAGGTCGTAACTTGCTATGTCGTAAATTTGAGTAAATAATTCCTGCAAGTTTATGACAGGTTCACTATCGCCTGATCGCAGCGGCAAAGGAAAGGCAGGCAGTGGGTTCTGCACGTTAAAAGCGTACAAATCTGCTCTAGGACGGCGATTTCCCCGACACACCAAAACGCTATAGTGGCTTTCAATGTCATTGCCAATAACTGGCATTCTTTGACCGCGCCGCAATAAATCTATTTCAATTAAATGAGTGCGACTGGATAAAATTTCTTCTCGCTTTTCTTCGTACATTTGCCGCCCTTTTCCTGTGCGCTTATTGCTAGGCGAGAGGATTTCAATCAGGGTGATTAGTTCTTGGTTTTCTCTTTCTCTAATTTCTAAATAGCCTTCCCGAACCTGGTAGGGCATGGGAATATTTACTGTCAAGGGTTGGGTTGGTGGCGCTGCCACGGCTACGTTTGATGTTATTAATTCGGTTGTGGTTCTTGGCTGAATTACGTTTACATCAGGAATGCCAATTGATAAATTGTCGTCAGCGGTTTCATACATTCTCACTTCTACAGACACTAAATACTTAGGACGTAATTGCGGAGATAATAATCTGGCAATTTCAATAATTAGCCAGTGGTGTAGGGCAGGCCAGAGTTCGGGATGCTCTAAATACGGATCCATACCGGTAAAGGGAGATGGCATTGATGTGACTCCTTGACTCAAATCTATTTCTAGTTTAGTTGAATATTTCTGGAACAGGCATCTTGCCTGTTTCTTGGGCGGGCTCTCCGGCCCACCCCACAACATATTTTAATGTTTGTGGAACCGGCATCTTACCTGTTGTTCACACTTTTCAACGCTTAAACTTCGATCGACAATTGCATCGGAATTGGAACGCTGTTTTCATCTAAGACAGACAGCGCATTCACGAAAACAATTGTATGCGGGACTGCGGGCATTAAGCGGCGCAGTGCATTTAGGTAAGATTCGGCATCGGGGCGGCGGCTGAAACGGGCGACTGTTAACCGCTGACAGTTGGGGAGGTGGCGAATTATGCACCAAGGCACAAGTCGATCGCGATATGTCGATTGTTTTGGTATCATAGGAAAATCCTTCCCACTTTTGTGGGTGGTGAATGAAAGGCGATCGCTCTAGATTTCTCAGGTCGGAGGGCGATCGCTGTTAATTGTATATTCATTAAATTACGAGTAGTCGTAATTGTCAAGGGCGGAATGGGACGAATTAGACTGCGAGTTCGAGAACTTGCTCAAGAGAAGGGTTGGACTCTTAGGGAAGTCTCCAACAGAACGGGTATTCCATACACTACGATCGCCACCTATGCCAGTTCTCCAGGTATGGCAACTGTAGACTACACAGCTTTGGACAAGATGGCCCGTGCGTTCGATATTGCGATCGAAGATTTAGTTGAGATTTTGGAACAATAAACTGATTTATCAGCGGGAAGATGGGGCTAATACGGTTGCGAGTTCGATAACTAGCCCAGGAAAAGGGTTGGACGCTGAAAGAAGTCTCTGACAGAACGGGAATTCCCTACAGCACGGTTAAAAAATACGCCCAAGCTCCCAAAATGGCAACGGTGGACTACACGGCTTTGCAGAAACTTGCTGCTGTCTTCGATTTGATGATCGAAGATTTGGTTGAGGTTTTGGAAGGGTAAACTGATTTTTGATTTAGTTTTTGCACTTCTTGCAACAGTCCGTCGGGGGTTGAAACCCCCGCCTCAAAGCTCAAGTCGTCTAAAGACGACTGAAAAGGCGATCGAGATCCCCTTCAATCCTTTTTTTGAAATTTTTAGGATTTACGCACGGGTGGTCAGAAACCGGGTTTTTGCGGGAATACTTCGTTACAGCCCGCAGATTTTGCAAAAAACCCGGTTTCTCTGACGAAGCGCATAAGTCCCGATCGCACTCAATTCGATCGCCCATTCTAAAAATCGCAAAAATCTTCAATTCCGGCACGAATTGCCAAAAGTGCGATCGACCCTGCCAGTCTTGATGGTAAGCTGGTGGTTGACGCTAAAAATTGGGCGATCGCACTTATCAGAGCCTCAATTTCTTTTTCTAAGTTTTCCTGCAACTTCTGTTCGACTTCTAATTCAATTTGCGATCGAAGTTTTGCCTCAATTTCCCGTTCTAATGTTTGGCGTAATCGATCCTCCTGTGCTTTTTCCCGTTGTTGTTGTTTTTCGCGATCGATTTCAGCTCTTTTCTTAATTGCTTCCTCAGCGATGCGAATATTTTCTTCAATGGGTACACCTTCAGGAGTACACATCTGCCCGTACCATGTCGCTTGTGAATCTGGGGGATTACGGCGACCAAAAAATATCTGAATCGCTTCATCATCATGCCGATGCGATAGCACGTAAGCTTTTAATTCGGATCTGCTCATTTCATCAAAGTTCGGTTTCATCCAAAAACCTCCAAAGTCAATTACTAGATACGATTACTTGCAGATCATCACTTACGAAAATATACACTTCTGTGGTTTGAGCATTAAAACGGAATAGTTGAATATCTCGGTAGTAGCTAGAGAACATCTGGCAGACGCGCAGACAGGCTTGGGCTTGTTCGTCAGTGGGATTAATCTGAAGTTCCTCAATTGTGGCACAAACTTTTGAATATAATATAACTTACGCATAGGAACCCAGAAACCGGGTTTTTTCGAGAAGACTTCTTGACAGTGCAAAGACTCGGTAAAAACCCGGTTTCTTTGTCGGAGTGCGTAAATCCCGATCGCATTAAAAAGAGGTAGCTTGCGATTTTTAGTTGGTGGGGGCGGGTTTTTTAGATTGTCTATCTGTGTCATAAAGGGTTGGAAAAACCCGCCACCACAGGTCGATCGAGGATGTGCGATATGTCAGATTTTACGGTTAATTCCCCTACTTCATCTCATAACCAAACAAATTCGGATCGACTTCTCCCAAATTCAAATCAGCCAAACCATACTCAGCCCAACGCCTTTCTACCATCGCCGCCACATCAGGATCTGACTCCAAAACTTCCCCCCATTCGTGATCCGTTTCCGGCGGCATCTTCGTAGTAGCATCAATCCCCATTCTGCCTCCCAAACCAATCTTTTCACTGGCAAAATCTAACGTATCAAAAGGCGTATTCGGCAGAATAAATACATCCCGCACCGGATCGACTTTAGAACTAATTGCCCAAACTACTTGACGCGGGTCGCGAATGTTGATACTTTTATCGACAACAATCACAAACTTAGTGTAAGTAAACTGCGGTAAAGCACTCCAAAATGCTAAAGCAGCCCTGCGCGCTTGACCGGGATATGCTTTATCGATCGAGATAATTGCCGCCTTATAACTCAGCGCTTCCATCGGTAAGAAGAAATCGACAATTTCCGATACTTGCTGCCGCAAAATAGGGGTATAAATACGGTTAAGCGCGATCGCCATCATTGCTTCTTCTTTCGGCGGCCGCCCGCTAAATGTGGTCAGATAAATCGGGTCTTTGCGGTGCGTCATGCAGTGGAACCGCACCAACGGCGAATCTTCGACACCGCCGTAATAACCCATGTGATCGCCGAAGGGCCCGTCGGGCAGAACTTCCCCCGGCGTAATCGTTCCTTCTAACACAATTTCCGAGTCCGCCGGTACTTCCAAATCTACGGTTTTGCACTTCGCCAATTGCACGCCGGAACCGCCGTAAAGTCCGGCAAATAACCATTCCGATAAATCTACAGGAATTGGGGTTGCTGCGGCGAGAATGATTAAAGGATCGACTCCCAGGGCGATCGCAACTTCCAACTTTTTACCAGCCTGCGCCGCTTTCCGCAAGTGCCGCGCGCCGCCCCGCACCGATAACCAGTGTACAGTCATCGTGTTTTTTGACTGCAACTGCAACCTATAAACCCCCACATTCGGCGTGCCCGTTTCGCAATCTTTGGTAATTACCAAACCCAGGGTGATAATTTTGCCCGCATCTCCCGGATAAGGGCGAATCATCGGGATTTTGTTCAAATCCAGCCCTTCTCCCTCAATTACCACTTGCTGACAAGCTGGGAAAAAGTCGCGCCCCGGTTTGGCTTTCACTACGTCAAACAGGACTTTGCCGAATTCTATCGCTTGGGAAATCTTTTTCGGCGGTTTTGGCTGTTGCAGCATTCCCAGTTTTTTGCCGAGCTCTTCTAGTTCGATCGGCTTTTCCATGTTCATCGCCCAGCAAACGCGCTCTTCCGTACCCAACAGGTTGATTGCGACGGGGAATTCGGCCCCTTTGACGTTTTCAAACAGCAGTCCAGGGCCGCCTTTTTGCAGCATTTGGTTGGAAATTTCGGCAATTTCGAGGTCGGAATCGACTAAGGCGCTAATCCGGCGCAGTTGTCCCCGTTCTTCGAGTAGTTTTAGGAATCCCCGCAAGTCTCTAGCCATTTTTTTTAAGAATTGTTAACGTTCTTTTGTTATTATGAGCCGATCGACTGCCACAAGTTACTCCTGAACCGCTCAAAAGATACGTATTTAACGAACCGCGAAGACGCCAAGGGCGCGAAGGAAGAGGAAGAAGAAGATAGGTAATGCCTTGTTGGGTTGGGGAGTAGGCTGCATAATGGGTTACATGAAATGTCCAAGATGCGAATCTGACGAAGTTCGTAAAAACGGCCGTCCCAACGGGCACCAGCGGTATCTTTGCAAAGCTTGCCGCAAACATTTTTTTGACCCGCCCAGTCCGCCGTCTTTCAGTCGCAAATGCACGGAAACACGGTTAAGCGAAGTTATCCCGCAAGGAATCGAGTCTGCAACCACCACAGAGTCCGGCGGGATTGCGATTTTGCTGTTAGATGCCGAAAATCTGAAACTTAAGGTTAATACAGAACAATTCTTAGCCGATTTGTGCGACTATCCCCTGCAAGTTAAAATTGCTTTTGCTAACTGGAAAAATCCGAGTATCGGCAAGTTGGATGCTGAACTTTACGATCGCGGTTACGAACTGATTCACGTTCCGGGCGGTGCTAATAGTGCTGACGGTAAAATGATTGCTTTTGGCGCGGCTATTTTATATCGATATCGGGATGTAAAACAAGTTTTTGTCTGTTCTTCGGACGGTTTGTTAAATCATCTTTGCAATCAGTTGCAAAATCAGGGAGTGACTGTGTTTCGGGTGCGTCGGCAAAATTCAGTTTTATCTGTAGAAAACTGTCAGAATGGTGAGAGCAAGCACTATTCTTGCGAAAGGGAAGAGGAAATCCCTAGTTTTGCAGAATTGGCTAATCAAGTTGCAGAGTTGTTGAAGGCTGAACACAAATCTATTGATGAGCGGATCGCTCGTTTTTCTAGTGTGGCTGAGCTTTTTCAAGAGCGCCACACTATTGTTTTCCCTTCTACAACTTCCCCTGCTGCACTGTCGGAGTCAGCAGAAGACAAAATTTCTTCTGGGACTAAAGAGTGTATAACTCCTCTTGTCGTGGATCTAGATATTGAATCCCAAAAAGTTCCCGAAACCAAGTCAGTCAATTCAATTGGGATTCATTCGCTGGATGCTTTAGAAAAGATACTTGTAGCAATGATTGCGAAAGCGATAGTTGATTTAAAACAAAATGCTATTCCCGTCACAACAATCAAGAAACAATTTTATACTAAATATCAGTGTCATGCCGATTTAATTGTGAAAAATTTTTTGCCGGATTCTAGTCTAATTAATTTTTTTAAATCGCGTCCGTCTGTTTTCAAAATGGAATTGCTCGGTAACGAACATCAAGTGGCGATCGCTCCAAAAGCAGCAGCATCTTCAAAAACACAGTCCTCAGCCGCCCTGGAAGCATCTATAGCAAATATTGTATTGGCATTAACTGCTAAATCTCCAGGCAATTACATTGGCATTAACCAGGTAGCCACCGAATTTCACAAGCAATACGGTCAACCAATTACTAAAAAGCTGCAATCGCTGCATTTGGGTAGCAATTTTCACGATTTTTTGCAGTCATGCCAAAAATTCAAAGTTCAGAAAAAGGGTAAGGAGCATCAAGTGGCGATCGCCAAAGTTACGGATTAAATATATGACTCAAAAGTCATAAATTGTGAGGGTAAGGTGCCCTTGGACGTACCTTACAAGCTATAGCAGTCGCCAAGGTGCTTCGGTAACGCTTGCTCTTGGACTACGCTCATGTACTCCCTGGCGATCGTATTCAAGATTAAGGTCAAACAGACAACTTTTCGCCTCTCAGGTTTTAATCGGGCGGCCCACTTTTCTTGCAACCAGTCCGAGGCTTTAACCCTCTGTTATCGAATTGCTTACCTATTTTTAACCATTTTTGATTAGCTATTGTGATAAATTATCAGAGGACATCAGTTATTTTAAATAACCATCTACTAGCAATCATTAGTTATTAGTTTTTAAAGCTAATTTTTTGAGTCAGTTTGCAGCGACTCAATTACTGAATAATAATTAATCCCTCACTAACTAGCACGAAAAATTAATTATTTTTAAACTATCAATACACTCTCGATCGCCAACAATCAAAAGCCCAGGTTTAAATGAAAACTGCCCCTTCGCATCTGCCACCTGAGTCTAAGCTTTGGCAGCGCAATTTAACCTCAGCTATGTGGAAAGAATATGCTTTACACGCTCTATTGGGAATACTCGGATGTATTCCCGCATTCATCACCCTAGGGATTATTACTGTCCTGATTTATGAAACAGCAATTTTCTTCCAAGAAGTACCTTTGTGGAGATTTTTGACAGATACGCAGTGGACGCCGCTTTTTCCCAATAAAACCTTTGGTATTATGGTACTTGCCAGCGGCACATTGTTGACAACGGCGATCGCCATGACTGTTGCCGTGCCTGTTGGCTTCCTCACTGCCATCTACCTCAGCGAATACGCTCCCCATAGAGTGCGTTATCTGCTCAAACCCTTTATAGAAACTCTATCGGGCATCCCCACTGTAGTCTATGGCTATTTTGCTCTGTTATTTGTTACCCCGCTGCTGCAAAAACTTATCCCCAATCTAGCCGGGTTTAGCCCTTTAAGCGCAGGTTTAGTCACTGGCATAATGATTGCACCTATTGTATCTTCTATGAGTGAAGACGCTATTCAAAATGTCCCAAAACGATTACAGGAAGCAGCTTATGCTTTAGGTTTTACAAAACCAGAAATTATCACTAAAATAATTTTACCAGTCGCATTTCCAGGCATCATTGCCTCCTTTACATTAGCAGCTTCTCGCTGTTTGGGAGAAACCCTGATCGCCTCCATTGCAGCAGGACAAAATCCCCAATTTGCTCTGAATCCGCTAGAAGCAGTATCGACAATGACTGCTTTTATAATTCAAGTAAGTTTGGGCGATATACCTATAAATTCTCTAGAATTTCACACTATTTTCACAGTAGGGACGGTCATATTTTTGAT
The DNA here is from genome assembly GCF_036705565.1 of Microcoleus sp. AT8-B5. Classification (NCBI taxonomy): domain Bacteria; kingdom Bacillati; phylum Cyanobacteriota; class Cyanophyceae; order Oscillatoriales; family Microcoleaceae; genus Microcoleus; species Microcoleus sp. AT8-B5. Next base: position 45,273 of record NZ_JAUBUY010000041.1, on the reverse strand, counting down.
GACCTCGATCCTCAACACACTGAGTCACTTGCTTGTCCGGCGTCACCGCGATTTAATGTTAGAAGTCCCAATTGGCAGCCCGGAGGTAAATCAAGAACATTTAGCTATTAATTCTCGGTCAGATATCGCTCAATACTCCCCTCAAAAAATACCGAAATTTACTCACATTTTTCAGCCTGATTTCACCAAACGTCACTTCCTAGATCGAATTTTCATAATTCTCACAGTTATTCCACCTTTGGTTTTAATAACCGTTCTAGGGCTTTTATTATTTGATGTGTCTCAAGATGGTCTCTCGCGCCTTAACTGGCAATTTATCACGTCATTTGCTTCCAGAAACCCCGAAGAAGCAGGAATTTACGTAGCCTTAGCGGGAACTTTTTGGTTGCTGGGATTAACTGCAATTTTCGCTACTCCCATTGGAGTAGGAGCAGCCATTTATCTCGAAGAATATGTCCCCAATAATCTATTTAGCCAATTCCTTGAAATTAATATTGCAAATTTAGCAGCAATGCCCTCTATTATTTATGGCTTGCTAGGGCTGGGAATATTTGTTCACGGATTAGGATTTTTAACTGGCAAGTACAGTTTACTTTCTGCGTCCCTCACCCTATCCGTAATCGCTTTACCCACCATAATTATAGCGACTCGTTCAGCACTGCGCGCCGTTTCCCATAGCTTGCGGGAAGGAGGCACCGCTACAGGAATGACTCGGTGGCAGGTTTTGTGGCATCTAGTCCTGCCATCTGCAATGCCCGGTATTTTAACGGGAATTTTTTTATCCCTTTCCCGTGCAATTGGTGAAACAGCCCCGCTAATTGCGGTAGGTGCATCTGCTTTTATTACCTTTACGCCCGCTTTATCTCTGGAGGGGTTACGCAGTCCTTTTACCGCTCTACCAGTTCAAATATTTAACTGGGTTTCTCGACCTCAAGCCGATTTCCAACAAAATGCGGCAGCAGCAATTATCTTGCTAATTGGCATTCTATTCGTGATGAATATTTTAGCTATAATATTGCGAGATAGCTGTAGCAAAAAACAAGCATAAAATATCAAAAAGCAATTAGCAATTCCCGCCAAAGTACCACTAAAATTCCGCACCTGTAAACCTAAAAATCAAGGATTAGGAGTGTAAGGGATAAATTATTGCTTCTTCCTTACACCCCCTATCTGCAATTCCCAATCGCCAATACCCAGTTTCTTTGTACCTATGCAAACAGATTTTGAATTGCCAACACCCCTAGAAGCTATTTTGCGAGTCCAGCAACTATCGGTATCCTACAATGACATTTTAGCCCTAGAAGGAATCAATATGGAAATTTACAAAAATCAAGTTACAGGATTTATCGGCCCTTCTAGCTGCGGAAAAACGACTCTGCTGCGCTGTTTTAACCGCATTAACGACTTAGTTAAATGCGCTAAAATAACCGGAAAAATTACTTTTTACGATCGAGACATCACAGAGTTCAATCTAATAGAAGTTTGCCGCAGGATCGGTATGGTCTTTCAAAAACCTAATCCATTCCCCAAATCTATTTACGAGAACATTGCTTTGGGACTTCGCGTCAATGGCTATCGGGGAAATATTGACGAGCTTGTCGAAGATGCTCTCCGTCAAGCAGCGCTGTGGGACGAAGTAAAAGATCTGCTTAATAAAAATGCTATGACTTTATCAGGCGGCCAGCAGCAGCGACTTTGCATTGCTAGAGCCTTAGCACTGCAACCAGAGGTAATTTTGATGGATGAACCTTGTTCAGCGCTTGATCCAATTTCAACTTTACGCATAGAAGAATTAATTAACAGGCTGAAGAAGCATTACACAATTGTTATAGTCACGCACAATTTACAGCAGGCTTCAAGAGTGGCTGACCTTGTTGCTTTTTTTAATATCAAGATTCAAGAAGGAAGGCGAGTCGGCGAGCTTGTAGAGTATGCTTCAGCTCCTTCTATTTTCCTGAATCCTCAACATAAAGCGACTTGTGATTATGTGAGCACTTACAGCCGCATAGAGAGTGTAATTAGTTAAAAAGTTAGGGTGCGTTATATCTAGTTGTAACGCACCTTACTTGAGTTATAGATTATCCAAATCGACCTTCTACATATTCTTGAGTTTGCTGCTTGGCAGGATTGTTAAAAATAGTCTTAGTTTGATTAAACTCGACCATTTCACCTAAATACATGAAAGCTGTATAGTCAGAAACCCGTGCGGCTTGCTGCATATTGTGAGTAACAATTAGAATTGTTACTTGTTCTTTCAACTCGGCAATTAAAGCTTCAATGCTGGAAGTTGCGATCGGGTCTAGGGCAGAAGTTGGTTCGTCAAATAAAATTATCTCAGGTTCCGTTGCGAGAGCTCTAGCAATGCACAACCGCTGCTGTTGGCCTCCCGAAAGATTAAACGCCAAATCATTTAATCTGTCTTTTACTTCATTCCACAAAGCCGCGCCCCGCAGAGCTTTTTCGACTTTTTCATCCATGACGCTGCGCTTCGTTTGACCCCGCACCCGCAACCCGTAGACTACATTTTCATAGACTGACTTCGGGAAAGGATTTGGCTTTTGAAATACCATGCTAATCCGCATCCGAACTTCGATGGGATCTACCTTGCGGCTGAGGATATTAATCTCATCGGAGTCCAGCAAGATTTCCCCTTCGTAACGATTGCCGGGATAGAGGTCGTGCATCCTATTAAAACACCGCAGCAGCGTAGTTTTGCCACAGCCAGACGGGCCAATTAGCGCGGTCACTTTTTTATCATCAACAACTAGGTTGATATTTTTCAGTGCCTGAGTTGAACCGTAGAAAAAATTCAGGTTTCTGACTTCAGCTTTTGCCTTAACGGTAGTTGAAGACGAAGAGTTGGTTGTGATTTTTTTTACCATTTGATGTTTTTGCGGAAAATATAGCGGAGATAAATTGCCAAGCCATTCATTGCCAAAGTCATCGCCAGTATTATCAGGCCTGCTGCGGCAGCGTTGTTTTGAAATTCCGGTTGCGGGCGGGATACCCAGTTGAACATTTGCATGGGCATGACTGTGAAGGGTGACATCAGCCATTTAAACGAAACATAAGGAAATTCGGATTGCAGGGGAGAGTCGGGCAAAAAGGCAATAAATGTGAGAGCCCCAATTGTAATTAGAGGTGCTGTTTCTCCGATCGCCCTTGACAACCCCACAATTACTCCTGTCATAATACTGCCAGCGGAGTATGGCAAAACGTGATCCGAAATCGTTTGCCACTTGGTAGCGCCTGTGGCGTAGGAAGCTTCCCTGATCTCATTAGGAATAGCCCTCAGTGCCTCGCGAGTAGTAACAATTACTACTGGTAAAATCAGCAGTGCTAAAGTCAAACCAGCAGTGAGAATGCTCTGACCCAAGTTTAATTGATATACAAAGAAACCTAAAGCTAAAAGTCCATAAACAATTGAAGGAACGCCTGCTAAATTAGTGACATTAATTTCGATAAAATCAGCAACCCAATTTTTCCGGGCGTACTCTTCCAAGTAAATACCCGACGCAATACCCAAGGGAACCGCGGCTAAAGCTGTTACTAACATTACTAAAGCCGAGCCTACCCAAGCAGACAGTACGCCTGCATCTTCCGCGCGACGGGATGGGAACGATGTCAAGAATTGCCAGGAAAGACGCGGTAAACCATCGATCGCCAAATCAATGATTAATGCTAACAGGACAACCACGCCTACTAGCATCAACAATAAGCCGATCGCAGCGAAAATGCTGTCCCACAGCTTAGCTTTTGCAATTATTTTTCGGATTTCCTGTATATTTTTTACGGCCATATTTTGGGAGTTAGTAATTGGCAATTGATGATTAGTAATTGGTGAGGAGTTTTGATTCTTGTGTTTAGTCAACTCAAGCCTTAAAACTTTCTTTTTATACCAATTTAATGGGTAGTTTCACATAGCTAGATCCCCCTAAATCCCCCTTAATAAGGGGAGTAGGGGTTGACTTTGAGAAGAATCCCCCCTTATTAAGGGCGGAGAGAAGAATCTTGTCCCCCCCTTACTAAGGGGGGTTAGGGGGGATCTGATTGTATGGAAACTCACCAAAAATGGGTATTACCCTTACTTAGTATTAGTAGATTTCCCTGTAACGCTTGCTCAGAAAATGCCCAATTATGTTAAATATCAAAGTCATCAACACTAGGGTAAGCCCCGCCACAAAAATTGTTTGATACTCTAAGCTGGCGTGCGGCAAGTCGCCGAGACTAACTTGCACGATATAAGAAGCAATTGTAGCACCGGGTTCCATTGGATTCCAGGTATAACTCGGCTGCAAACCAGAGGCGATCGCGGGGACCATTGTAAGGCCCACAGCGCGAGAAATTGCCAAAATGTAAGAAGCAGAAATTCCCGAAAGTGCAGCGGGAAAAACTACCGACGTTGCTGTTTGAAATCGTGTTGCTCCCATTGCATAAGCGCCTTCCTTGAGATATACTGGCACAGCTCGCATTGCATCTTCGCCGATCGAACTAATGAAGGGTACAATCATAATACCCACCACCAATCCAGCGCTCAACATATTGAATCCCGGTAAATCCGGCAGCACTATTTGCAACATCGGGGTTACAAATAAGAAGGCAAAGTAACCGTAGATTACTGTGGGAACTCCCGCCAGCAATTCCAACGCTGGCTTCATCACCTCGCGCACCCGACTGTCAGCAAATTCGCTCAGGTAAATCGCAATGATTGTACCCATAGGAATTGCCACCATCATTGAAACTCCCGCAATTACCAAAGTACCCGAAACTAGGGGCAAAATCCCGTAGCGAGGCTCGGAAAATAGGGGAGTCCATTCTGTACTCGTGAGAAATTCCACCAAAGAAACTTGTTGGAAGAAACCCAAGGACTCCGAAACTAGGATGTAAAGAATAGCGAAAGTAGTTACTACTGAGGAAAAGGCTGCGAGGAACAGCAAAAAAGCGATCGCACCTTCGCGCAAATCCCTCACTAGCTTTGGGGAAAACGCGGCTTGTTTGGATAATTTCAGTGATTTTTGAGCCATTAGTTATCAAGAGTTATTGGTTATTAGTCATTAGCGATCGGTCATTAGTAGTGACTCTCGGATTGGCACCCCGAAATATTGATATAATTTTTGTAAGTAAATGCAGCGCCACGATCGGGATTTACGCCAGTAACTAATGACTGCTGACTAAATAAATACCGATAAACTTGCTATCTGGCTTCGCGCTTCAACATTTCCTCAATCGTCAAACCTACAGCTTCTTCGCCACCGAAAATAGTACCTACACGACGCTTGGTAAAATGACCCATAGCAGTTGTATAAGCCTGTGGAGGTAGAGCTACGTACTTGACATCGCGCGCTAGTTTAGCACCGTTCTTGATATAGTATTCGACAAACTGCTTCACTTCCGGTTTATCTGCCGACTTGGCATTAACGTAGATGAACAGAGGACGGGATAGCGGTTGATAAGAGCCATTTTGCACTGTCTGTGCAGAAGGCAATACAGGTCCTCTACCACCATTAATTGCCACTGATTTGAGCTTGCCCTTATTTGCTTCGTAATAAGCGTAGCCAAAGTAACCTATGGCATTTTTGTCGCGAGAAACACCGTTGACTAACACGTTGTCGTCTTCGCTGGCAGTGTAGTCGCCCCGGCTAGATTTAGATTTACCGACGATCGCTTCAGTAAAATAGTCAAAAGTTCCAGAAGCCGTACCAGCACCAAAAAGCTTCAGGGGTGCGTTGGGAAATCCTGCCCGAATTTGGTTCCAGTTATTGATTTTACCCTGAGCTCCGGGTTCCCACATTTTCTTGAGTTCGGCAACTGTCAAGTTTTGCGCCCAGGTATTTTGGTTGTTAACCACCACTGTCAGAGCGTCATAAGCCACGGGGAGTTCTATATATCTAATCCCAGCTTGAGCGCAGGCTTGTATCTCCGCTTTCAAAATCGGTCGGGAAGCGTTGGAAATGTCAGTTTCACCGCGGCAGAATTTTTTGAAGCCCCCACCCGTACCGGAGACGCCCACGGTAACTTGTATGCCTCTGTTGGTTTTTTGGAACTCTTCGGCGACAGCTTCGGTAATCGGGTAGACTGTGCTGGAACCGTCGATTTTAATTATTCTTTGTCCTTGAGCCTGAATCGCTGGGACTGACATACCGATCGCCGCAGCTACAAATGCCGATGCACCGGCCATTGTCCAGCCGTTAAGCTTAAATTTCATCAAATTGAGCGCCATATAATTTGATCCTGTGCGTTAAGTATGATGAGCAGCGAATCCTATAGGAGGATAACAGTCGATCTTTAAATTTTGAATTAATTTAGATTATGAACAGTTTAAATTTTTCCCACGAACTGAGATAATGGACTGTTGAACCAATCTTTTGATGACTATAAAATTGATCGGGAAAAAGCTTAAACTAGAAACGGCAGCGACAATTGTTTTTTTAAATAGGCATCTCCAGAAAAGCCAGTTTTGAACAGGCAGGATGCCTGTTCCACAAGAATTATTGGAGATGTCTAATGTGCGATTTGCGATCGTCTTGAAAACTTTGTAAGGTTTTTTGCAAAAATGTCTTCACCACTTCTGAAGCGAGAGTTAGGTGTTTTCGGCGCAACTCTCATGGGCCTGGGCTCAATCCTCGGTACCGGAGTATTTGTGAGTATCGGCATTGCTGCGGAAGTTGCTGGGCCGGGAGTGATTTTGGCTGTAGCTATTGCAGCTTTTGTTGCTGTGTGCAATGGCCTTAACAGCGCTCAATTAGCGGCAAATCATCCTGTTAGCGGCGGTACTTATGAATATGGCTACAAATATCTCAATCCTTGGCTGGGTTTCACTGCCGGCTGGATGTTTTTGTTGGCGAAAACGGCTTCTGCGGCTACTGCTGCTTTGGGTTTTGCGGGGTATTTTTTAAATGCAGTTGGTGTCGCCGATCGCACTTACCTGATCCTAACAGCTTTAGTCGCCCTCGCCGCCATCACTTTAATTGTATTGACGGGAATTAGGCGATCGAATATTGCCAATACTGCCATAGTCTCAGTTACACTTCTATCCTTAGCAGTGTTTGTTGCTGTCGGTTTGCCAGAGGTAAGGTGGGAAATGGCCACCGTACAGAATGATAGCTCGATCGGCTCCATCTTCCAGGCCACCGCCCTGATGTTTGTCGCTTATAGCGGTTACGCCCGCATCGCCACAATGAGCGAGGAAGTGCGGGAACCGAGGGAAACCATTCCCAAAGCCATAATTTTCACTTTGGTGCTGACAATGCTGCTTTACGTCGGGGTAGCAGTAGTTGTCGCGGGCGCGGGGGGAGCCGATAAATTGTCTTTACAACCAGGCGGCACGACTGCACCCTTGGAAGTCATCGCCCGCAGTTTCCGAATTCCGGGAGTTTCTCAACTGCTAGCCGTCGGCGCAATTACCGCTATGTTGGGAGTCTTGCTGAACTTAATTTTAGGGCTGTCGCGCATCTGGCTGGCGATGGGGCGGCGCTTGGATATGCCCAGAGTCTTGGCGCGGCTGAATCCAGAGGGGACAACTCCCTACGTGGCTGTGGTGGTTGTGGAAGTTACGATCGCACTTTTAATCCTCGTCGGCGATGTCAAAACCACTTGGTCATTCAGTGCTTTTAGCATTTTGATATATTACGCTATCACCAACCTCGCCGCCCTGCAACTTTCCCCCGCCGAAAGACTTTATCCGCAGTGGTTGGCTTGGGTGGGTTTGGGGAATTGTCTGTTTCTGGCTTTTTGGGTGGAGAGGCAAATTTGGCTGACAGGATTGGCATTAATTGTCGCCGGTTTAATTTGGCGGGCGATCGTCCGACTCCCGGCGAAAAACTAGAATTGTGATAAATTGAAACAGCATCCCGCATTGTAGAGGGCCATGCCCGATCGAACCTCCGAGCTTGCGACTCAAGAATCTCTCGCATTCAGCGCCATCAGTCGCTATATAGCTCAAACCCTAATTACCATTCAGGAAAAGCATCCCGAATGGATAACTGAAAAATACAGGAAAACCCCCTGGGCCAAACCTGATTTTCAGTCAGTTTTGATTGGAAAATTGACAAAAAGTTTCACAGTAGCCAGCGATACAGATTCCCTGGTGCTGAGTGCGAAAAAATACCTACAAATTCTGCTGATTCCAGAATTCGTTAATTCACCTCAATTCAGTAAATTATGTGCCAAAATTCAGCAGCTAGCCCAATCTCAAACAGCACCAGCTAAATCACAAAACTCAGTTTCGTCAGAACCTCCAACTTCAACAGCCAATCAACCAGCCCCGCTTCCTAGCGGCATTGCTATCTTGCTGCTAGATGTCGAAAACTTGCAACTCACCATCGAAACCGAAAAATTTTTAGAGGGAATTTGCCACTATCCCATCCAAATCAAAGTTGCCTTTGCCAACTGGCGCAGCATGGGCAAAAAAGATGCCGAATTTCACCAGCGTGGCTATCAACTAATTCACGTCCCCCCCGGCAAAGACAGCGCCGACTTAAAAATGGCTACAGTCGGGGCATCGATTTTCGTACATTATCCCACAGCCAAGGAGATTTTTGTCTGTTCGTCCGATCGCGCCCTCACTCACCTCAGCAACACACTGCAAGCCCACGGACTAACCGTATTTCAAGTCCGCAAACAAATAGATAAAATCCTAGTTTTAAACAGCAAAACCGGACAATTGGAAACCCATTCCCTAGTAACCACACCGGAAATAACCCCCCTAGAACAATTAGTTATTCAGCTCAAAGAATTAATCAAAAAAGAGCAAAAGCGTACCTCAACTCAGTGGATAAAACTTTCTACAGTTTCAGCTTTATTTAAGGAAAATTACGGCTTAGTCCTCAATCAAGTTGTTGCCCATCATTTGCTTGGTACTAAAACCAGGGATATATTTGTCAAATATCCCACCGATTTTGTCCTCCACAAACCCTCAGAAACTTCTCAAACTTATGTCACTCTTTTTGAAGTAAGATTATCGCCCCCACCGCCAATACTTAACCAAGAAAATCTGAATAACCACCAGCCAGCACCTGCAACTTTGACCGATATTAATTCTCTCGAAGACTTAGAAAGAGCTCTTGTCAAAATCGTTGGCGACTTAACCGACAACTCTCCTGAAAATTCTGTATTTCTCTCCAATGTTGGTAGTGAATTTCACCGACAATACGGCAAACAAATTACCCAAATAATTAAAGATTTTAATTTGGGTAAGAAATTCACTAAATTTTTGCAATCCTGCGCTTCTCTCCAGCTAAAAAAAGCCGAAAAAGGCTGGCAAGTTTCTCTCAATTAATTAAAAATTAAAATATATAGCCATCCTAAATAATTTGTGAATTTCTTACTCCCTCCCCTTGATAAGGGGAGGGTTGGGGTGGGGTCAAAAATTTACGACTCCTGCAAGGATTGCTATATCAACATCCCCATTACTAGCAACTTGAGTTATCATACAATCTGGACGTAAAGAAATGTAAAGGGATATGCAGGACAAAGTTGTGGTTGTGGTGGGTGCGACTGGCGGCATCGGTTCAGCAGTGGCCCGCAAACTCGCTGATGCGGGTGCGAGGCTAGTGCTCGCCGCCAGAGACAGCAGTAAATTAGACACTTTAGCTAGCGAACTTTCGGCAACAGAGGTACTGTGCGTGCCCACAGATATCACCGATTTGCCACAAGTCGAGACGTTGATGCAGACAACTCTGGAACATTTTGGACAAATTGATGCCCTCATAAACGCCGCCGGTGCCGGAATTCTCAAGCAGTGGAACAAGTTAGAACCCGCTGATTTAGATGCAATGCTTGACTTAAACTTAAAAGGCAGTTTTTACACGTCTCAAGCAGCGGCGAATGTGATGAAAGAGCGCAAATCCGGTCACATTTGCAATGTCATCGGGATTTTGGGCAAGCATTCGATGGCGATGGGAACGGCTTATTGCGCTTCAAAGTTTGGGGTAGTTGGTTTCAGCAAGTGCATGGCAGATGAGCTGCGGCGCTACGGCATTAAGTTTACGCTATTCTATTTTGGCGGGGTGGATTCTCCCTTTTGGGATAATGTCAGTTTGAAGGTAGACAGGTCAAAAATGCTGAGTACCGAAACTGCTGCAAATGCGATTATGTTTGCTCTTTCGGCTGACCCGCAAGCTGTGCCGATGGAGATTAATATTCAGCCGGAAAGTCATTTGTTCTTTTAGCTATTGAGGAGTCAATCGATTTTCGATTTTCGATTTTCGATTTTCGATTTTCGATTTGAGAGGCGACCCCACGGATCAATGCTCTTTCTTGAGGATTTTCGATTTTCGATTTGGGATTGATTCCACGGATAAATCACGTGGCGGGTATCACCTTTGAAATTCGCTTGTCATTTGAAGGCAGAAGACAGCTTCGATTTTCGATTTTCGATTTGAGAGGCGACCCCACGGATCAATGCTCTTTCTTGAGGATTTTCGATTTTCGATTTGGGATTGATTCCACGGATAAATCACGTGGCGGGTATCACCTTTGAAATTCGCTTGTCATTTGAAGGCAGAAGACAGCTTCGATTTTCGATTTTCGATTTGAGAGGCGACCCCACGGATCAATGCTCTTTCTTGAGGATTTTCGATTTTTGATTTGGGATTGATTTGCGCGAGATAAATCACGTGGCGGGTACCACATGAAGAAATTCGCTTGTCATTTGAAGGCAGAAGACAGCGGCGCCTCAAGCCCCGAAAAATTATCATATCTTTAGGTTTGAGAACTTGCACAGCACCTAATTATGTAGAGTGCTCTTCTGCCGCGCACCTTACCCATATAAGTAGCACGTCAAACCATTTTTTGCCTTAGTCCTATTGGCGAAGGTCTAGCGGTCAAACCTAAGTTATCGCAGACAACGGGTTTGTTTTAAGTGCCGACTTATTTCTGCCTTCAGAGGGAGCTAGGATATTCAATCTTTAGGTTATTATTAAGTGGGCGCGCAATAAAAAGTATGAAACATCTCCATTACTCAGTCCCTACCTGGCAGTTTGACCTTGAAAATCAGCAGATTTTCCATTTTTCAGTTTCCATTTTCAATTATTGATTATGGAGTTCGATCGCATTCAATTTTACGTTGAAAACGCTCAAGTATCCTGCGACTGGTTTGTCGGCCAGTTAGGCTTTCAATCCATAGCAGGTTATGCTAACAGCCACACTCACACTGAAGTTGTCAGCAGTGGCAATGTATGTTTTGTTTTATCTTCGCCCCTGACACCCGCTAGTCCCGCTGCTAGTTGGTTGAAGTTTCATCCTCCAGGGATTGCCGATGTGGGTTTTCGGGTAAAAAATATCGAATTAGCGGTAGCTAGAGCTGGTGCCAAAGGCGCTAAAATCCTGGAACCGATTCAAGAAGACCTAAACGCAGGAGGCTATTTTAAGCGGGCAAAAATCGCAGGCTGGGGCGATTTAAGCCATACGCTGGTGGAGCGAATTGGCAGCCATTCACTGCTATCGGCTTCGGATAAGCTGCCGTTGTTTACCCGGATTGACCACGTAGTGTTAAATGTTGAATCTGGGGATTTATCAAGTGCTGTTAGTTGGTATCAAAAAATATTAGGTTTTCAACCGCAGCAAAATTTTGACATTCAGACTGAGAAATCGGCTTTGCGGAGTCAAGTTATGGTGCACGCTGAAGGTGGGGTGCAATTCCCGATTAATGAACCGGCATCAGCTAATTCTCAAATTCAAGAGTTTTTGAGCGCCAATCGGGGGCCGGGTATTCAGCACATGGCTTTGCAAACTAATAATATTGTGGGGGTTGTTGCCGATTTGCGATCGTGCGGTTTGCCTTTTCTGCCGGTTCCTCCAACATACTACTCGGAATTGCAGCAGCGGCAAAACTATTTGCCCGCAGATTGGCCAGCAATTGCAGCTTGTCAAGTTTTGGCAGATTGGCAAGAAGATACTCCCGCAGCAATGCTGCTGCAAATATTTACCCAGCCAATTTTTGCAGAACCGACTTTCTTTTTCGAGATTATTGAGCGCCGAGTTAGTTTAGTTAACGGGAAACAGGTACAAGCTGGAGGTTTTGGGGCGGGGAATTTTCGAGCTTTGTTTGAGGCAATTGAACGCGAACAAATGAAGAGAGGAAGTTTGATAGATGATTGATAAAAATTCCACTTTTTCGGTCATACAGGCGTGTTAATCAGCACTGCGATATCTTTCCAACCGTAGGCAATTTCTTTGAGGGCAACTCCTGCTCTAGTTGTTTGCTTTTCGTCTACTTTTTCACCTCCTAATAATTCATAAAACCTATAGGCTGAATTGTCTCCTAGTACCCAAACTAGCATCGAGTTCAAACTTAATTCTGCCAATTTTGTGGCAACTGTTCTCACGAGTTGCCGTCCGATTCCTTGACGCTGATATTCCTCCAAAATATAGATGGCAAATAATTCTCCTTTATATACATATTTGCCAGTGCGCTCGCCACCACCCGCAGCAAAACCCACAATTTCTCCCGATTCATTCTCAGCAACGCAGACAAAAACGCCAGTATTTTTGACGTTTGCCAGGATTTCTTGCCAATTGCTTTCTCGCTTTTCATAGGATAAGTGGGCGAGGTAATCTGCTGGTACAATTTCCCGGTAAGCTGTGCGCCAAGTATCTAGATTCACCCGTGCGATTGCAGGTGCGTCAGCGATGTTAGCTTCTCTCACAATCATCAGAACATACTCCTTTCGGGCCCTGAAATTCTATTTTCAAGTCTAGGGCAACTATACGATCGCGCCCTTCTAGTTTAGCTCGATACAGCGCTCGATCGGCTTGTCCAATCAACTCCTCGATCGATGAACCAGCAGCAGGTACAGTAGTAGCGATTCCCATACTGAGAGTTATAAACTCACTTACCTTGGAAGCAGCATGAACAATTGCCGCTGCTTTCAAATCCCTGCGAATTGCTTCAGCTACCTGCTTTGCTCCTTGCACATCAGTTCGCGACAAAATTACCGCAAATTCTTCGCCACCGTAGCGGGCGGCTAAATCTCCAGCCCGCTGAGCGTTGCTAGCTAAAATGTCGGCTACTTGTTTTAAACATTCGTCGCCTCCTTGATGCCCGTAACGATCGTTGTAAAGTTTGAAAAAATCGATATCGCACAAAATTAAAGATAGCGAATCTTTTTCTCGCTTCATCAACTGCCATTCTAACTCCAATTTTTTATCAAAACAGCGACGGTTGGGAATTTGAGTCAATCCATCCACCGAAGCGAGCCGCTGCAATTCCATGTTAGCTGCTTGTAATTCTAATTTTGCTTGTTCTAAAGCTACATTTTGCCGAGCTAATTCTTCACTTTGGCGTTTTTCTTGTTCGTACAAAAATCGGATTGAAGCTTCAGCTTCTTGCAATTCTTGCTCTGCATATTTGCGCTTGACAAATTCTCCTAATTGAGAACTTACTACAGCTATGATCTGAAGTAAATCTTGATCCGGTGGCAGTTCTTCCCGGCAAAAAAAAGTCATTACTCCTACAACTTGGCTCCTAGCGTGAATGGGGAAACCGAATCCCGATCGCAATCCCGCTTCCTCTGCCAAGCGCGATCGCACGAAAGTGGGATCGCCCACAAGATCAGTAATCCACTGCGTAGAACCGCTTCTGGAAACCGCTCCGGGCAAACCCTCACCCGCAGCCAAAGTAATCTGCCGATCGTTTTCGGCAAACTCCCTAACTTCCTCCGCTGCCTGCCAAACTGCCACCCGCCGCCAACAAGGAGTTTCCTCGATCGGACAGCAAAGCGGCAGGCACCAAAGCGGATCTGTTTCAGATTTTATTTCCTCACCCAATCTAGTTTCTTTCTCCGCCTCTGTCGGCGTCCAAAGTTCGCCAAAATCCCACCCAAAACTTTGGCAAATAGCTTGCAAAATTTTCGGAGTAGCGCTATCTAGAGAACTCGATTCTGACAGGATATGAGTCACAGCATACTGTGCTTCTTGACACTTTTTTATGCGTTGTTGCTTGGTAATGTCTTTGCCGATATAAACAAAATCTTGTATAAGCCCGCTATCTCCATCCTTGCTTCCTGGGCTTGTCTCGAAAGTAGAGCATGAAAATGCAACAATCAGCTTTAAACCTATTTTCGTTTGGCAAGCTACTTTTACTTGAGGCCAATATTGGCTTTTAAGTGCAGGAGGTAGCTGGCTGACTTTGCGTAACAATTCCTCCTCTGCCGTAATCAGGGATATGGATTGGCCGATTAATTCCGATTCGGTATATCCAAATAATTTCTGTGCAGCTTGATTCACTTTTTTGATTTTTCCCGATGTTCCGGTTACGAACAAAACATCGCCTAGGGAATTAATAATTTTGTCAATATAATCGCCAGTCGCAGCTAAGTAATCGACTTTCATACTGTTTTCGTTGGCAGCCTGAACCATGCTTTGCTGAGCTGCAATGCTATCTGTCACATCTTCGCATAAAATAATCAATCTGTCAGCATTGGCTTGTGCCTTATAACCAAATATGTACAAATTTAGATACAAATAAGATCCGTCTTTGAGAACTCTGTTAATTGATTTTAACTGAAAGTCTTGCTCTCGTTCTTCAATAATGCCTTCTAGGATTCCTTCAATTCCGATCAGTTCAGGAAAACTATCGCGCACGTCTTTTCCTTCGGCTGCTTCCTCATGAATGTAGGCAAAATCTTGCACTTTTAAAGATATTTCTTTAATCTTAAGTTCCCGATCGACTGCGAGGTATTCCATCCTGCGTAAGGATAACAGCTTATAAAGAAGAATATTCATACTTCTGAGGCTGCTCTCTACACTTAATGTTGGAAGTATTTCGTTATTGTAGAGCATCACTCTCCAAGGTTAGCCGGTAAAGTTAGTTGTTGTTTGGCTGCGATTTCTCAGGGAAATTTTTATACTGGCAGATGTCATCACCTGTTACCGCTGGCTAATTTATCCAAACAGTACACTTTAGATTCTCCAAGCAGTTTTTTGCCTATTTTTAAAATGAGGCAAAATATTAATTTTATCCACTTTTTTTTCAGAAAGTGTCGTCAAAATCAGCCTCAATTGAGGTAGAAATTTATGAACAATATGTAGCGGTTTACACTATTTATCCGGCACACTTTAATTTTAAATTACCCGATGTGGCTGACAACCGCTCAAGTTGATGAACAGCACAGTTTAATTCAAATGTTTGCTTTAATTAGCACCATTCCTATAGACTTTACCTCCCCTAGGTATTTGTGTCAATTTTTGTAAAGAAAGTGTTACCTTTAAATGATATAGTATCGAAGGATTTGTATACAAAGCTTAAAAATACTCTGCTAAATGCTGAGACTTATTACCGACTTTGACGGCCCGATTATGGACGTGTCCGATCGCTACTACCGAGTTTACCAGAAGTGTCTCGCCGAGACTCAACGTGAGGGTCAAGCAGTGCGCGAACTCCCCAAGGCAGAGTTTTGGGACATGAAGCGCGCGCGGGTTCCCGAAACCGAAATCGCCATCCTCTCAGGATTAGACGCTGCCCAAGCCCCCGATTTTGCCCAGAAACGCCGTCAAACCGTCCACACCCTACCCTACATGATTTACGATCGACCAGCTCCCGGCGCTGTCGAAACTCTCGAAAAGGTGCAGCGCGCTCGAGTAGACTTAGCCGTGATGACCATGCGCCGCGTTAGGGAACTAGATGAAGCCTTCAACCGCTGCAATTTAGGGCAATTTTTCCCCGAAAACCGCCGCTATTGCCTCCCCAACGATTACGTTAAAACCGGGGATGTCAAAGATAAGCCCCTGTTGATGGCAAGAGCTCTCGCCGAACTCCCGCCGGCTTCTGACACTTGGATGGTTGGCGATACGGAGGCAGATATTGTAGCAGCCAAAACGCACGGTGTCAAGGTAATTGGTGTTTTGTGCGGAATTCGCGATCGCACCCAACTAGAAATGCACCAACCGGATTTAATTGCTAACAATTTGAGCGAAGCAGTTGAGATTATCTTAGGTGGCAAAAATTAGTCATTAGTCATTAGTCATTAGTCATTAGTTATTAATTGTTAGCTGATGTTATTTTTCAGAGGTCTTGATTTCACAGTTATTAGTTGTTGGTTGCTGACTAATAACTGCTGACTAATGACTGCTGACTAATGACTGCTGACTATCGCAGAAAACTGCTGACCAGCCACAGAATTAAAAACGTAAACACAGCGATAAATTTCTCTGTTGTTATAAATGCCGGACTGACCAAAGAACCCAAAAAGCCTCCCAGCAACAAGCCTATAACCAAGCCAGCCACAGTCAGCAGCACGGCGCGACCAAATTTTTGTTCCTTGCGATTAATAAAATAAAGACAAGAGCCGACCCCAAGAGCCAGAGTCAACTGTAGTAAACCATCATTAGCCGCCGGATAAATACTCAGTCCGCCTAACCCCACATACACCCCAGCCGGCCACAAAATGTCCGATCGACTAGGAGTATCGATTAACCGCTGCAACCAAGCTGGGCTGCCACTCGGAGGAGACGGAGTAAAGCTTGGGGGTGGGGGAGTCAGCCGTTCGGGAAAGCGGATGCGTTCGGGCACTTTAATTTTCCCTTCCTGTCGCTGCCGCAGGCGATCCATGAGGATCGCATCGTAAGCGGCTTCGATCAATTCCAAACGTTTCTTGTCACCGCTGTACTGCTCGCCTAGGCGCGTGCGGGCCTCTTGCACTTCATCAAAGGAAGCATCTTCATCGACTTCAAGAAGTTGATAGGGAGTTGGCTCACTCATTGTAATAACCCGCTGAAGACTCTCGTTATAGAGTAATCTTAACAAGAGAGGAAAGCGGGGCGGGAGCTCTGCCGCTTTCCCAAAAGTTTTGCTGCTAGTTTTTAGTGCTTTAAAACAGGAACCAGCAAACCTTACGAAGGTTGAAACTAGAAGGCATTTGGCATTCGTAAATAAAAAATAATGAATCCAAAGATTGTTATTTTTATCTTGGCCGTCTAAAATTTTACCTTCTGCCAAATGCCCTCAGAAGGGACTTGTCCTGCAGGCGCTCACAATTCCCGACCACTGGACTTTTTTAAGTCGATCGCGGCGATAGGAAAAAAAGCGAGCCGAGTCAGAATAAGTACAGAAAGGAGCGATCGCCACTTGAGAAAGATCGATTCCCAACTGCTGCAATTGCAGAGCATTGCAGAGGCGAACATCCAAGCGTACTTTTCCCGGTTCTGGATCGGCTAAGACAGGCGTTTGCGGCAGTTGATGCAAAAACTCGCAGATGCCGTCTGCTGTCGCACTAACGGCACTCTTAGGAGCAATGGTGGCTCCCAGTTCCGCTGCTACTTCCACAGATACCTGGTAAACCTCTCCAGCGATCGCCGGCCCCATAGCAATCTTCAGATTTTCTAGTTGACTGCCTTGTGCCACAAGTTGAGCGATCGCCTCTGGTAATATCTTAGCAGCAGTCCCGCGCCAACCCGCGTGAACTGCCGCAACCAGTCCCGTGCGATCGTCAGCAATCAGCACCGGCACACAGTCAGCCGAGCAAACCCACAGCGCCTCCAATTCTTGATGGGCAACCAAGCCATCAGCCTCAGCATAGCTTGGGGCAGCGGTTTCCGGGCCCGGAGCCACAACGGGTGACAACTCACTCGTTTTGAGTACCGCATTGCCGTGTACCTGTTGGAGTCGGTAAACCTTAGCTCCAGGTTCGAGAACTTCCGTCAGATCGATCGGGCCCTGGGGCGAGAAATCGCGAGTAAAAAAGCCGTGAGACCAGCGAGAAAGCAAGCTGCAAGTCAGATAGGGCAAGCCTTCAAAACTCTGCCAGTCCCAACTGATACCGTCAGGTCCTCCGGCGCACTCAGAGCCAGGAAAATTTGTCAAGCGATCGCCAGCTAAAGTCATGAAATCTATCCTTACTCAAGCGAATCATCAAAAAAATGGGCGGAGCGAAGCGGAGGGCCCAAACCCCGTCCTTTTAGGAAGGCTTTACATGAATTTTTGTTAAGCTCTACCATTTCACACAAGACGTGCTATTATGTGAAATAGCGTACTTAAGGTCAGCATGACACAAAAAGCCTTCAGCTATCGATTCTACCCAACGCCGGAACAAGAAAGTTTGTTGCGACGTACTTTGGGTTGTGTTCGTTTGGTCTACAACCGTGCTTTAGCCACAAGAACGGAAGCTTGGTACGCAGAACACAAACGGGTAGGCTATGCTGAGACTTCTTCAATGTTAACCGAATGGAAGAAAACCGAAGAACTAGATTTTCTGAACCAAGTTAGCTGTGTGCCATTACAGCAATGCTTGAGACATTTACAAACGGCTTATACCAACTTTTTTGATGGGCGGGCACAATATCCTAACTTCAAAAAGAAACGCAACGGTGGTAGTGCAGAATTTACCAAGTCAGCATTTAAGTTCAAAGATGGACAAGTCTACCTAGCAAAAAGCACAGAAGCGTTACCCATTCGCTGGAGCCGGACACTACCTGATGGTTGCCGACCATCAACAATTACAGTAAAGCTTGCACCATCAGGTAGGTGGTCAGTTTCTCTGCTGGTAGAGGTTGAAATTGAAGCATTACCTAGAACAGATAATCAAGTCGGTATCGACCTGGGAGTTACAAGCTTGCTCACTCTAAGCACTGGCGAAAAGATTGCCAATCCCAAAGGATTCAAGGCAAAATATCGCAAACTTAGAAGATCGCAAAAATCTTTAAGTCGCAAACAAAAAGGGTCAAAAAACCGTCACAAAGCACGGCTTAAAGTAGCGAAAGTGCATCAAGAAATTACTGATGCAAGGAAAGATAATCTTCACAAGTTAACGACGCGGTTGGTGCGTGAAAACCAAACCATCGCCGTAGAAAACTTAGCTGTGAAGAATATGGTTAAAAACCCCAAACTTGCCGCTTCTATAAGTGATGCAAGTTGGGGGGAAGTAGTCAGACAACTTGACTACAAGTGCGATTGGTACGATCGTACTTTAATTAAGATTGACCGATGGTTTCCGAGTTCAAAACGGTGTGGTAATTGCGGACACATCGTTAACAAGATGCCGTTGAATATCCGGGAATGGGATTGTCCTAATTGCGGGACGCGCCATGACCGAGATATTAATGCGGCAAAAAATATTTTGGCGGCAGGGCTTGCCGTGTCAGTCTGTGGAGCGACTGTAAGACCAGAACAGAGTAAATCTGTTAAGGCTGGTGCGAAACCCCGTAAGGGACAGAAGCAGAAACCTGAATCGTGAGGTTTGGGAATCCCCGTGCGTTTACGCCTGGGTGGATGTCAACAGTGTGGCCGTCACAGACTTCTAGGCAAGTGCCATCGGTTCAAAAAAACCGGATATCGATCGCGACTGAATGCGTAAAGCATTTGAGCTTGTTCGATGTGCAGAAAAAATTGCCTCAAGCCCGGTAAAATCAGTTAGGCCTGTATATAAAGACAAGGATTGCCATACATTCGATCCTGACTTCGAGATCCTTGTGCCCCCTGTTGAGTTGGGAAAAAAAATCGTGAAACCAGTTCCAGACAAGCAAATAACAGCCCATTTGAAAACCAAACAGCAAAAAAAGAACCCTACAGGCGCCCGGACTCGATCGCGCCTTTTGTCCGATCGCTCACTGCTGGTGGGACTGGGTTGTCTTGCCAGTCTGGGACTGCTCAGCAAAGGCTTAGTTTGGGCCCAAGCCGAAACTCCGCCCGCAGAACAAGCCGTCCCCGGCGCAGCAGACCTCCAGCCATTATTTGAAGCTCCTCTCCCGCCCCCGGAACCCGCATACAGCCAAGTGGAACCAGAACCATACCCTGAACCGCAGGCAGAAGTTCCACCGTCCGAGCCTTTCGATCCCGAACCTGCCTGGGAGCCGGAGTACGCCAGCGAACCACCTCCTACCCAATATTATCTGCCAGAGCCCGCCCTGATTCCCCTGCCAGAAGCGACGGCCCAGGAGCCACCTTTTGAAGCGCCAGTTAACCCAGCCCACGCTGAAATCGACCAAACAGACTACAGCATTGGCGCTACCAGCGAGTACGAAGAATACCAAGAGTACGAAGCGCCAACGAGAATAGAGTTTGCAGAGCGATCGACCGGCTGCGAAGGAGAAGGCGGTTTGTGCGCGCCTCCTCCTGTTTCCGAGCCGGTGACGGCAGATGCCGGAGAACCCAACTACAGAGAGGAACCTCCGATCGCAGACGACGGCTATATTGCAGCCCCTCCTCCTCGAAATCTGCCAGAAAGCCTTCCGAGCGATGTTCGGGGAACTGTTGCCGGAAATAGTAGCGGAAATCCTGTCAGTAAACTCGGTCAAGCCGTTCAACAAATAGGCAGCCAGGTTTGGAGGGATTCAAACCCACCGGCATCTGGTTACGCACCCCCGCGCTACTCGCCGAACGCAGGATACTCCGCAGACGCAGGATACTCCGCAGACACCGGCTACTCGGCAAACACTGGATACTCGGCTAACATCGGCTACTCCGCAGACACTGGATACTCCGCAGACACTGGGTATTATGCCGGATCTGCATCTTACGGCGGCGGCGCTCCAGCGCCCAGCATGGGACTTGGGCCGGTTCAAGTCGGTGCCGTTAGTGTCAGCAGTGGCAGCAATACCGGTTTTGCTTACTACAATCTCACGCCGCGTCCCCCAGGCGTCCCCGGCAATGGCAACACCAGCTTGCTGTTCCCGCTATCTATTGCTTCGGCAATTACTTCGCCCTTTGGGTGGCGGACTCATCCAGTTCTGGGCTACGGCAGGTTTCACACCGGAACAGACTTGGGGGCCCCGATGGGAACGCCCGTACTGGCGGCCTATGCGGGTCAAGTGGCGATCGCCGATTGGTTGGGTGGCTACGGTTTGACGGTGGTTCTCAACCACAACAAAAAGTCTCAGGAAACTCTCTACGCCCACCTTTCGGAACTGTTTGTGAAACCGGGAGAGTTCGTGAAACAGGGAGAGACGATCGGCCGCGTCGGCAGTACGGGAATGTCTACAGGGCCTCACCTTCACTTCGAGGTTCGGCAAATGACCGATCGGGGTTGGGTGGCGATCGACCCGGGATCTCAGCTAGAATTCGCTCTGGCAAAAATGATCGGCAGTTTGGAAACCGCCAAAGTACCGCAAATCCCGAAAATGGTGGAAATACAAACCGCTAACTCACTCAAGGATTGGGAAAACGATCTGCCCCAGTTGCCACCTCTGCCACTGGGAATGGACATCGAAGTTCACAACCTCCAGCCGCCATTCCCGGAACTGTTAAAAGCTGACATTTCTAAGCCCAAAGATACCGAAGCCGTCAAACCCAAAACTCAGAAGCAAGCTAACAGGTAAAAATTGGGGATTGGCTAGATTAATTTTCTTGTGGAACGGTCGAAAAGCCAAACCCCTACTCCCCACAAGAAAATTAATGTTTTGTGCAACCAGCACGCTAACTCGTTGTTTTTCCTCGTTACCCGAAAGAGTCGGGTAACGAGGAAAAACTCATAAAAAATGGTAACTTGCAGCTTATGCTAATAGCGCAGCATTTGTGGGAATTAATTTTATTTCTGATTATTGTAGTCGGGCCGATTCCCTTAAGCTTGTCTCTTGCCTTTGAGAATCAGAAAGAAAACAATAACTATTCATTTCCCCATTTTCTCCTCGTACTCCTGACGGGATGGAGTATTGCCCAAGTTTGTATCGGCTTGATTTTAGGAAGTGCCGATCGACTAAATATTGCTGCGGTGATTATAGCAGAAATTCTGATTTGTGCGATCGGCTTCATCCTGATTTATACCAAAAATCACAAAACTTTTACCTTCTCCGAGTGGCAGATTCCCCAACTCAATCAACCTCGGACTCTCTCAGAATCACTAATTATTGTTGCCACCGCTTTGGCTGGATTTGTGCTGTTGGAAACTATCGCAACCAAACCCATAACCAATTATGATTCATTGTGGTTTCACCTGCCTGCGATCGCCCGATGGTATCAAACCCATTCATTTACATTATTAGATGCCACCGGAAATTGGATTTTTGAACAAGAGCAAGCACGAGTATATCCCTACAATTGGCACGTTTTATCTGCTTTGTGTGTGCTTCCCTTCGGAGAAGATTTTCTAGCAGCTTTCCCCCTGGTAATTGCGTGGGTACTTGAGGGAATTGCCGTCTATCTATTAAGCATAAAATTTGGAGCAACCCGAATTCACGGTATGGCAGCAGCATCTTTAGTATTGACAGTACCGATGATGCTCAACCAAGTTAACACCATTCAGCCCGATTTACCGCTAGCTGCAATATTTACAGTCGGCTTGTATCTAGGTTTATCCTATCATAGCAGCCGATCGCAATCCGAACTCTCGCTATTTTTGGCAAACGCAGGAATGCTAGCCGGAATAAAAATCACGGGAATAATCTATGCCGCCTCACTTTTAGGAGGATTAGCAATATTAGAAATTAAAAGATTCGCGGTTAATAAAAAATCTACACCAGCTCATTTTAGAATTCGCCACTTTCTCAAACCAGTGTTACTTGGCGGCCTAGCTTGTTGCTTGCTTTTAGGATGTTTTTGGTATGCGAGAAACTTGCTGCAAATCAATTATCCTGTCGGCGAAGTCGGCGATATTAAAATTCCCTTAGATCCTGTTTCCTTCCCGTCTCCCATAACTGCACCCATACCTCCGGTACAGAAGCAGCCCGCTTCGCCACTTCTAAAGATTTGGCAAAGCACTTTAGCAGCTCAATTTAATCCCAGCAATATTTCCCACTGGAAAACTGTCGGCGTACAAATTATCATTAGATTGCAACTGCCCTTTCTGGCGATCGCGCTTCAGGTATTGGCAGCACCTCTGGCTTTTTTCCAGGGTAAAACTAGAATAATTAATCAAAATAATATTATTTTAATTATACTTCTCGCCAGCACAGAAATTCTGTATCTAATTACACCTTACACGTCCGGTACGGCGGGAGATTCGATCGGTCAACTCAGCCCTTTACTCGGTTTTAACCTCAGATACGGATTTCCCTTTTTAAGCGTACTCGCCGTCGCAGCAGCAGCTACAGCAACTATCTTGAAAACTCCCAATCTAGTTGTTCTGATAGTGGTTTTAGTTAGTGGTTTGTTAGGAATTACTAGCAACACAATTTTTGATTATATTAAAAATGCTTCTTTCACCGGAGATAGTATTGTTTGGGGGAGCTTGTTGATTGACAATTTTAAGTCTAACCCAATAGAAGCTATTAATACTATCGGGAAAATATTAGGCCCCAGTTTGCCAGATATATTAAGATACCCAATATTTTATCTGGTGTCAGTGACGCTGGCTGCGATATTGTGGAAAATCAATCCTGGCTATAGATGGCTAAATCATCTATTTCCCACCCGAAAAAAATCGATTTACATAGTGATAATTGGTGTCTTTATCGGATTGATAGTAATTGGTAATTGGAGGGAAAAGCGAGATTTTGCACGCACCGAACTGTATCGTGGTATTTACGAATATATTGATAAAAATACAGTACCAAATGAAAGAATAGGCTTCTTTTTAAGTTCGCGCAGCTACCTGTTTTACGGGAGAAATTTGGACAGACAAGTCTTATATGTGCCGTTTAGAGCCGATCGACTTTCGGCATGGATTGACAATCTACGGCGAAATAAAATTAGGACTGTAGGATTCGGGCCCCTGACTGGGACAGACGCAGCTACCAGAAAAGCTCTATCTTGGCTGACAAGTGCCGAAGGCCCGCTGGAACCAGTTTTCGGAAAAAATTTTAATACTGAGTCGGTGTTGTATCGTTTGAAAAATTAAAATATAGCAGTTATAATTCAATACGGTTTAGTGGCTACAGGGCTGCAGAATCGGGAAAATCGATTTGTGGAAACACCACACTGCTTAATCGGAGGTATAACGGTAAACGCGCTGCCGAATAACCTCTATTCGACTGGCAGCCAGCAACTGAGCGATTACCTTTACAGCTACTATAATGCTATTAGCGATCGCGCGGAATTTTTCAGTTCTCAAAATGCTGGATTTGAAGGCACTAATATTCAGAAAATGCAGGTGCAAAAATATGTATCTCGCCGTAAATAACCGAGCCAAAAATACCTTATAGGGAGTACATTTGGCGTTGGTTGAGATGGAGGGCAGCGGGTAAATTATCTGGAACAATCTTCTGAACCTGTGCAAGAATTAATGAAGTTAGCTCGTAATAAAATTAGCTTTTATCAACAGCGTATACAGGGAGAAACCCTGAGTCGTTCTAGTTCCTAGACATCTTTGTCACCCTCCCAGAATAAATTGCTAAGGATTGCGAATTAAATAACTTACAATTTTAATTGTTATTGTGGGATGGGCGTCCCGCCCGTCATGAGTGGACGGGCGGGACGCCCATCCCACTTTCATTGTGGAAGTTATTTAATTCTCATTCCTTAGTTGAAACAATGAATATATTAAAAAAATTCGTAAAGTTAAATTTATTAGGTCTCCGATAATTGGCAAAAAAAATGATAATAAAACCAGAAAAATTAGGCGGAGATAAATTTTTAGGGCTGGGATTTTTCAAGCATTCCCAGTGCTGCGAGTCAGATATGCCGAATGTGCGCTAAAGAGCGATCGCACAAAAACTGTCGCAGTTGCACACCGATCGCCTCCAGAGAAAAATGAGTTTCCACCCGAATGCGAGCGCGCTTACCCAACTCCCGCCCCCACGCCCGATCGTCTAAAACCCGACCGATCCCCCCTGCCAAAGCGGTTGCATCCTCACGGGGCACAACGATCCCGCCGTCAGCTTCGCCCCCCTCGAAAATATCAGGCACTCCAGGGGCGTCAGCAGCCACAACGGGCAACCCGCAAGCCATCGCCTCCAGCGGTGCAACCGGAAACCCCTCATGCCGAGAAGGCAAAGTATAAACGTCAGCAGCCGAGAGGTACTGTCGCATCAAAGCGCGATCGCGCACATATTCATTCACCCAAACAATGCCAGAAAGCTGCATCTGAGCGATTCGCTGGCTCAATTCCTCCGCGTCGCTACCAGTCCCCACCAGCAACAGCCGCAAATCTCGGCCTGGGCGATCGCGGCAGATCCGTTCCCAAGCTTCCAGCAATATATCTAACCCCTTGCGGCGAATCTCAATCCGCCCGTGACAGGCGACAATTTCAGCGTCACCGGGAAAACCCAGCAGTTGCCTAGCTTCAGCGCGATCCATTGGTTGCCACAGTTCCAAATCCAGCGGGTTAAAAATGCGGGCAATCTTGGCTGTCGGCACGCCATAGCGACTTTGCACGCGCTGTACCTCGGTTTGCGAAGCAATAATTAAACCCGCGCTCGCTTTGAGGGCGATCGGGCGCGACAAACCTTCCCAAGGACTAACCTGAAAATCGCCCCCCTGAAACGTCGCAAAAACAGGCAGCCCCATCCGCCACCCCAACCAAGTGCAAGCGTCGAAGCGCGGGTACTCGTATTCTTGGCAGAGAATCGCTTGGCAGTTTTCCCGTCGCAGTTCTGCCGCCAGCAACCCCAGCGGTGTAGCCAGATAAGGAGTAACGCTTTTCACCCCTGCCAACATCAGACGGCCCAGGCCTCGAACCTCTCCAAACATATCCTGAACCGTCCACCCTTGAGGGTTAACCATCTGGCGGCGGACAGCTTGGTAGAGTTGAGGTGCCGGCAGGGTGCAGATTGTTGCACCTGTGTCTTTGTGGGTGTAGCGCACGGGTTCAGCCACGCTACCAGAGATGCAGAATAACACTGTCCGCACCCCTGCCCGCCGCAGCGCCTCAATGTAGCCAAACATCCAGCCCCCCGTCATTTCGTTGCAGAAAGCTTCAAAGGAAACCCCGATGGTATCTAAAAAATCTTCGATTAAATCGCCCCAGTGCAGGAGGGCGATCGTTGGTTCTGGTTGGAAATTCATAAATTTTATGGCTTTTGCCAAGCGTATGCAGTTTCCGTCCCCAATGATTCAGGTTTATGCAGCCAATAGCTTACCCAGGTTACAGGACTCAGAGCAGTACAGAATAATAGGCGTATGAGGGGAGGCAAGCGAGAGAAAGCAAAATCATGGCAGACTACTGTCAGGGGATTGATAAAAGTAGCAGAACTCTGGTAAGGCAAACCGATTAGTCCTGTCAGTTCATCGATCCTATAGCCGCGCCGAACGTGACCCCATTCTGCCATCACCTCTGCTTCAGGCGGACAGAGCGGTTTCATCACGCCGTAGTAGGGAAAGCGCCAGTTCTCATTGGGACTGCTCACTAATAAAAAACCCTTGGGTTTAAGCACTCGCAGCGCTTCAGATACAGCTTTTTGGTGGTCGGGAATGTGTTCGAGAACGTCGAACATCGTCACTGCATCAAAGGACTCATTTTCAAACGGTAAATTGGTCGCGTCGCCACAGATGAAGCGTACTTTTTCCTGCAGGTTGCAAGGAACATTTGCATATTTAGGATCGAGGTCAATGTTAGTAATTTGCGCTTGCGGATAAAGTAAAGACGTTAAGCCTCCTTGACCTCCTCCTACTTCTAAAATTTCTTTAAAGGGCATATCTGGGGAAATGCGGTGAATTGCCCGCATCTTTTCTCGGTAAAAGAATCCCAGGGTCAAGGGCTGACCGAAAGGGTTGCGGGCTAAGAAATTGCCCAGCTTTTCTTTATGCGTCTCAAATTTTTTGGTCTCAACAACTGTTGCCATAATCTTCCTCTAATTGGAAAAACTATTGATCCTTCTTTACACGATTTTTGAGGTAAAAGCTGACTCCCGCAAAGCAACCTAATACCTCTGCCAATAGCGTTCTATTAATCCCTTTAAATCCGGTCAAAAGACCGATTAAAAATCGTTTCACATAATAGAGAGGTAAAATGATGAATAAGCGAAGCAAGTTCCCCCAGTGCTTGTAGCGCCCAAACTGAATCAAAAGGGCCGCGATGTGACCCCGCATATATTGGTACATCTGATGTTTCAAGCTATCGAGATCGCCCCGGTGATAGTGATAAACAACAGGGGTCGGATCGTAGTAGCAAATCCACCCTTCCGCCAGCACTCTATACCATAGCTCTGAATCTTCACTGCACCCAGATGCCCCTGCACCCAAGCGTTCGTCAAAGTCTCCTAGTAACTCAAAAGCTTCACGCCGAAAAGCCATATTTGCTCCTGCACCAATGCGCCAAACGGGAGCGCCTAGGTGTTTCGTATCCTTAAAAAATTCAGCGTCAAAAGTCAGAGATCGGTATCCCCAACCAAAGCCCGTATCACCTTTTTGGAATATTAATTGGGCTTCTGTTTCGAGTTCAGCAGGCAGGACGAGGCCGGTTACAGCGATGATCTTGGATTCGCGGAAGCTTTGTGCAATCCTGGCCACCCAGTCAGGGTGAACGATCACATCGTCATCGGTAAACGCAATAATGTCGCCTGTACAGTGGCGGATGCCAGTATTGCGGGCGATGCTTAAACCAGGGCGAGGTTCTAATACATATTTGACTCCAGGGATCTCAGCCACCAGTTGGCGGGTGGCGTCTGAACTCGGAGCATTATCAATCACGATAAGCTCATGAGCAGGTTGGGATAAATTTTGCAGGGATTGCAAACATCGCGCCAACTGTTCTGGCCGATTTCGAGTGCCGATTACGACAGAAACAGATGCGCTGCTAGTCTGGTTCAAGCGTTCCTGCAGCTTGGCCAGGGGTTGCTCTAAGGCAGTCAGGGCATGAAACTCAGGGGGCTGGTGCCACGCCCGATTTTTTTTGTAAACTTCAGGCAAAGGCGCTTTAAAACCTTGCTCTAGCAGGTGGCTACCGACTGCAGGCGCGATCGCCAGCGCCGCTAGATTCGCTAGTTGTGAAGCCGAGATTGGCAACTGATCCTCTAAAATCTCCCGTTCGCCAAGGGGGATATTATGCCACCAAAACACTACATATATTCCGGCGTAGTTGGAAATCAAGGGCAATTCAGGAATATTTTCGCTCAATTCGACATTGAGAACTTTCCAAGGCTTGCTCACAGAAATTACCTCAAGAAATATTATTTATGAGCTGTTTAGCCAGCTAATTTTGCACGCCCCAATATCAAGCTGCGTTCTTCTGGGCTCATGCGAACCACACGGCTAATTCCGGCCCACTTACCACGGACAAAACTCCCATTTATCTCCACTTCCGCTGGATTCATCCGCCCCAAAGCTGCTCTTAAAGATTGAATCAGGACATTTTGGGAAGCTTTCACCGCATCGATAATAAATTTCAACAGCCAATCTCGATAAGAACCAGACCAGAGAAGAGAATCCCCCAAAACTTGAGAGGTTCCTAGACCATAGTTAATGTCGATCAAGTATTTTTGAGAAGTACGCCTAGCCGGAATAAAGTGTCTTAACTGACAGTCGGGAGTGTACCACAGGTCGTATCCTGCTCCGTAAATCCGCAAAGCGATTTCCACATCTCCCCCTGATATGAGCTTAGTTCCGATGCGATCTTGAAGTAACGGTTTATCTATCCAGCCAGTATGAGCGAGGGCTGCTCTATTCAGAACTAATCCTGCTCCCACTAAACAAGATTTTTTTTGGGGTTCTGTACCGTGTTCTTGTTGTGCGAAGGAGTACCCATAATTCAATACATATTTGGCTGGTAGAGTTTCCCAATCTAAAATTACTCGACCGCCAAAAGCGCCGCAGTCGGGATGAGCTGCTGCAAATCTAACAGCTTGTTCCACCCAATTTTCTGCCAGGAAGCAATCGTCATCTACAAAAGCAATCCAATCAGCAGTTGTATTTTTAACGCCACAGTGGCGGGCATAGGTTAATCCTTGCTGTGTTTCTGATACTGTAGAAAGCTGGGGAATTTGCCCCATCACTCGATATTTTTCGACAATTTTCTGCGTATTATCGGTGCAATTATTGTCAACTACTAAAACCCTCCACTCTAGGTTGGGTGAAACTATTTGTTGGGAAATAGCTGAGAGAGCTTTGTCTAAAAGGGGAGCATTGTTATAAGTACAAATTACGATATCAATCGGCGGAAGCTTACTCATATTTAACTATTCTTCCCTGCATTCAATATGAAACATATCTCTGAAAAAACTCTCCTAATTTTAGGCAAATTGCTGCCTAATTTTTTCAATTAGTTTTAAAGAGCGGGGATATTCCCCAAACAGACCTACAACACCGCCCCACAACTCGGCTAGAATCATGGGCGGAGGCAATACATGGCATCCTCTGACACTTTGTTGCAACTGATTTAACTGATTGGCAAACCACCAGGCTACAAGCCAGCGCAATTTCGAGCGTTGGCTCGGATCGGTCTGATAAGATTTTACGACAAAAGCCATAAAACCTAAACCCCACGTCCAATACTGGCGGCGCAATTTTTCATATTCCCGACGGTGTTGGTGAAACACCAGATAGCGAGGCTCATAGACGAGGGGATAGCCAGCGCGAACAACTCGATAAAACATATCTAAATCGCCACCGCCGGGGAGAGGCGCACCTGTATCGAGTGCATCATCAAATCCCCCTAATTTCAGTAGAACATCTCGGCGAAATGCCATATTGCAACCAGCTCCAAATATGCCAGCCCCACAGGGGTATAAGGGATTATAGGGCAAGATTTGACCATAACGAATTTTTTCAAAACCGCGTCGAAAGCCTCCTCTGCTTTCAAATAAAATTTGGGCTTCAGTCACTAACTCATAAGGCAGCACTAACCCTGTAAAACCGCCAGCATCAGGATTTTCTGCCCAAGCTTCCCTCAAGCCTTTGAGCCATTGGCGATCGGGCGTGACATCATCGTCAAGAAAGGCTAATAGTTCGCCCGTTGCTTCCTGCAAGGCGCGATTGCGAGCGAAGTCTAAACCGGGTTTTGGTTCCCGGCCATAGCGAACTCCTGGTAGAGAGTCTACCAATTCCTTCGTTCTTTCATCTGAAGGTGCATTATCAATTACTAACACTTCAAAGTAAAGCTTTTCACCCAAAATAGGTGTTTGCAACTTGAGTAAATGTTGCAGGCACCGCGCCAAGTTGTCCGGCCGATCTTTCGTACAAATTGCTACTGTCAGCGGCGGAAAGGGATCGCCATTTTCGGCAGGAGTTAGCTCTTCTCTAATCGATTCCTGAAGTAACTTAATGCCAACCTCCCGTTCAATGATTTTAGCTAAATCTTCAGGAGAAAGGACGGTCTTGGGAGGAAGAGGCTGCATGATCAAACCAACAGCTTTATCTTTGCGCCGCACAACTAAGGCAATTCCTGTATCCTCCTCAGAAATTATCAGATTTGGGAGGGGCTGTGTCACTTCAATGTCAAGGATGGGATAAGGCATAAATAATTCACCAACTTACTCTTAGTTTTTTACTTAGTTTTGTACGTTACGGTGTTGCAAGTGATAAAGCTTGGCGAAGAGGCCGTCGAGTTTCAGCAAATACTGGAGGTTGCCTTGTTCGATCGCCCTGCCATTTTCCATCACAATAATTTTATCCGCATTTTCTATCGTCGATAAGCGGTGAGCAATGACAATGACGGTACGATCCTGGCTGAGCGTATTGAGGGCATCCTGAATCAAGTTTTCGGCAATACTATCCAGAGCATTCGTTGCTTCATCCAGAATTAGAATATCTGGGTTGCGGACAATCGCCCGAGCGAGGGCAATGCGCTGCCTTTGCCCGCCAGAAAGGCGAACGCCGCGATCGCCCACTTTCGTGTCATACCCTTCCGGCAGTTGGCTGATAAAATCGTGAGCATTGGCAAGTTTTGCCGCCTCAAAAATTTCTGCCTCGGTTGCTTCTAAACGCCCATAGGCGATATTATCCCTCACCGTCCCGCTAAAGATATGGACATCTTGGCTGACAATCGCAATTCGTTTCCGCCAGTCCATTAAATTAAGTTCTTTTAATGAGCAGTCGTCAACATAAATTCCTCCTGATGTTGGCTCGTAAAAGCGGCAGAGGAGGCTGATGATCGTAGATTTTCCCGCACCCGATGGCCCCACTAAAGCAGTCGTTTCGCCGCGTTTAAACTCGACGGAGACAGCCTCTATTGCCGGCCGATCTTCAGGATTGTAAGTTAAGGAAACTGACTCAAAATAGATCGCCTGCTTCAGCTTGTCAAAGGGAACTGTACCAGAGCGGATGTAAGGTTTATCCGAAGTGTCTAAAAAAGACATTACCACTTCAGCAGAACAGGCGGTAGAGACTAAACCTAACCTCGCGATATCTAGTTGTTGCACCTGCGGTTGCAAGCGGTAGAGGATGAATAAAAAAGTCAGCAGCGTTGGCATAGCTGACTGGTTTTGCAGGAGGGCGATCGCCAAAATTGCTAGCAGGAGGAGTGCGGAAAAAACTTCATAGAGCGGATTGATGAGCCCTCCCAGCATATCGAGTTGCAAAAAGGTGTTTCGCACCTGCAGGGAAGCGCGATCGAAGCGTTCTTGCTCGTAAGATTCCCGTCCAAAGGAGCGGATGGTTTTCATCCCCCCTAATCCCTCCCACATTCGGACAGCGAGCTGAGAATTGGCGTCTACTGCTTGCTGTGCCAGATGTTTGACTCGCCGCGTCACAAACTGGATGAACTGTGAGATGAGGAAGAGCGCTATACTGATAATTAAGGTGAGTTGCCAAGAGATGAGCAGTAACAGCGTCGCTAGGACAGTAATCGTACAAGCAGACGTAATCAAGTTAACAAACAAACTCAAAGCTTTGCTAGTCTGCCAACTCTCTGTTGCCAAAATATTCATAATCTTTCCCGATTCGCTGCGCTCTAAGAAAGAGTAGCTAACGGTTAAAGTTTGGTTAAAAATTTGGCAGCGCAATCGGTTGCTAATTCGCGAATTTAACCAAGCAAAAAGCAGAGAATTACTATAGACAATCAGGTTTTTGATGAGGATGCTGACTAAAATACAAGATGGAATGATTAAGGCGCGGTAGCCAGCAGGGACACCAGCGAATATCTGGTTCAGAGAATCAATGAAAGAATTGCCAGTTATAGCCTGAGCTTGTTCTTGCTGTAAAGTTTGCAAAAAGGGAATGAATAAGCTAATGCCAAAGCCGTCGGAAAGGGAAGCAAGCATACCCAAGGAAATCATTGCCGGGATAGCCCAAGGATAAAGCTTGAGGAGGGGTAGCAGAGTTCTAATAGCCTGAATTTCTTTTTTCATAAGACAACTCTGCCTTTGTCGGTGGCGTGGCGCTAATTTTTACTTAAGGGAGCGTGTCAATATTTGGTTGATTTCGCTGGACAAGGAGGGAAATTGACTGGTGAAAAATGTTCCCTATCGTTACCATGAATTCGATCTTTTTGCGCCGGAGCTCTACCAACACCTCCCGGCCCATCGGTGGGTTCTCAGAGTATGGCGTATCTTCTACTCTCACAGGTGCATCTAGAGCATCCTGATGTTTCCCAGACTGGGATAATAGGTTTAGAAGGCTCTTTCCCAATACTATGTAAAAGCCAGAACGTAATAAGGGTGAGATGCACTCAGTTTTTAAAGCTTGGAATAACCAAAAGAGCGCGGTGCGATCGCGGCCGTTGCGGCTGCTTTGGTTCGCTAAGTACAGCAAAAAATTACTGGTAGATAATCGGTGCAGGAAATCGGGAATTTCGGGATGCCGTTGCTTGGCCGCTTGCAGCATCAAAGATTGAGAATTCGCCATTGCCGTATAGTTGGTAGACATAGTGTTATACATTCTGCGATAGCCAATGGAAAATTCCGGCACGGCTCGAAATTGATAAAGCTCTGCTATCCGCAGGTATAAGTCCCAGTCTTCACAGCCTTGAGCATTCCTTTCCTTCAATGTCTTGTCATAAACCCCCACCTTTTCCAAACAACTGCGACGGATCATAGAAGCACTCGCGTTTCCTATAAAGTTGTGGCAGATTAGGGTGGCGTACACGTCACCTTCAATTCTAAAAGACCGGAATCCTCCTGTTAGCAATCCTTTTTCATCTAAGTCCACTGTCCACGAATAGACTACCCCTACTTCTTCCCCTCCCTCCAACATAGATTCAACTTGTTTTTCTATGTTTTCAGGATACCAAATATCATCGGCATCAATGGGGGCAATATATTCTCCTCTGGATTTCTGAATTCCTAAGTTTCGAGCAACAGCGACTCCAGAATTTGGCTGTTTCAGAAGCTGGACGCGAGAATCTTTTTGGCCAAATTTTTCGACAATTTCAGGAGTTCGATCTTGGGAACCGTCATCGACTACTAAAACTTCAATTGCTGGATAAGTTTGAGCTAAAACTGATTTCAGAGTTTCTTCAATAAATGGCTCAGCGTTGTATGCAGGGATAATGACTGAGACGAGAGGTAAAGTGGGAGATTTTTGAGAATCTGGCTGCATTGCTTTTTAACAAGATTTTTCATTTTTTTTTCTTTGTAGATTGGCATATCTACCTTACACTCGTCGCAGTCAGGACTTACACAGTCGCTGGAAGAGATAGCCGAGAAACCCCTAATAAAAATTGTACCGCCTTCTCTGTTCAACGTCAATGGTATATAGCACGTATCAATGAGTTGTGCAAAGCAAGAGAATGGTGATATACTACAACTAAAAGTTATATTCTAAATGATAAAAAGATGCTAGTCTGCCCACAGCTACTTCGTTCAGCAATGATTTTTATTGTTTCATTGATTACATAAATCCGTGTTCTGCTAAGAATTCGGGTGTAATTGTTCCTAAACTGTTGATTGCGGAATCTTCTTCCCAAGGTTCGGGATGGGATTTTGAGCCGCTGCGGAGAAATTTGGCGACATATTTGCCCAGAATATCTGCTTCTAAGTTTACTAAACTTCCTGGTTGCAAATAGCTGAGGTTTGTCTCACCAAAACTGTGGGGAATGACAGCAACTTCAAACCAATTACCGTCAGCATCGCAATCTGCCACGGTTAAGCTGATGCCGTTGACGGCGATGCTGCCCTTGGAAACGATGTAAGGTGCGATTTGACGTTGCCATCCCGAATTTGCTACAGGTGGGGCAGTAAAGCGCATATCCCAAGCGTTGGCGGTTTGGGTGGATGTCGCTAAAGTGCCGATCGCATCTACGTGCCCCGTCACAAAATGTCCCCCCAATTTGCTACCGGCGCGCAGGGAGGTTTCTAGGTTCACCAAAGCATCGGGGAATGATCCCAGAGTTGTGCGCCGGAGGGTTTCTGGGGAAGCGACGGCGACAAAACCCGTCGCAGGCAGAACTTCCACTACCGTCAAACAGACTCCATCCACGGCTACGCTGTCCCCAATGGCCAAATCTTGTAAAATTAGGTAGGAGTTGTTTGAGGTACAGGAAATTTGGAAATAATCGTTGCCTAACGACTTCAGCTTTCCGAGAGATTGAATCAGTCCTGTAAACATAAGTATTTTTCCTTAGTCGATCGCCTATTTACATCAAACCACAGTCACAAACCAGACGCAGGAGGTTTTGCCGTCCCCCTGTCCCCCGGAGTCAATCGAAAATCTAAAATCTAAAATCTAAAATCGATAGTCCCAGATCAGTTGCAGATTCAGGCGAAGATCGAGTCATACTGGATTTAGGTCATCTTTATGTCCGAGTTTTCTACCGCCTTGCAGTTTCTTAATTCTGTCAGTAACCCAGCCCTAAAACCAGGGACTGAGCTTGTAAGAGCAATCGAAGCAAGCTGTGCTGACGGGCCTCAGCCTTAACTGGCTACGTTATTTGAGTCACGACACTCCTTGAATGCGACGCTAGTTTTCCGCTCTGTCATTTGCAATTAAACAGTCTTAAGGTAACAGAGACAGTGTTGCAAGTCTAACAAGCTCTCATAACATTGACCGACAAGCGAACATTACCCCGAAAGGGAGCCGGAGACAACCATATCTCCAAAGAGGGGCAACCATACCCCTCTACCCCCGAAAGGGGAAAGGGGATTCAAGGTGGTGGTCACTCTCGCGTAGTCGAATGTGTTGAAACCGCCCATGTTGTTTCCCTCTCAGGACTAAAGTCTCTGAGTTTCCCACTTACCGAGTATTTTTATGATTGAAATGAAAGTCGCTGGAATTGCCTTAGATGCAGCCACGCGCAGTCCTATTGTCCTATTGAGAGACGCTACTGAGCGACGGGCTTTGCCTATTTATATCGGTCAGGAGCAAGCAAAGGCTATTATTAGCGCGATCGAAGGCCACAAACCTCCTCGGCCCTTAACTCACGATCTGATGGTCAATTTTTTAGAGGCATGGAGTCTTACCTTGGAGCGCATAGTTATTCACTCGCTGCAAGATAACACGTTCTATGCCGTGCTGATCGTCCGTCAGGGAGAAGTTAAAAAAGAGATCGATGCCCGACCTAGCGACGCGATCGCCCTAGCCTTGCGAACGAATAGCCCCATCTGGGTGATGGAAGAAGTCGTCGCCGATGCTTCGATACCTGTCGATCGAGATGCTGATGAGGCCGAACGCCGGGCCTTCCGGGAATTTATCTCAAACCTCCGTCCAGAGGATTTGATTAAGAGAAGCGGCTTCAGCCCAGGCGAAACTTCCTAAACTTTATGCGCTATCGACGGTTTGGCAAAACGGAGTTGCACCTGTCTGTATTTTCCTTGGGAACCATGCGCTATTTGGCTTCTGAGGAAACTGCCTGTCAGACTGTACAACAGGCTGTGTCTCAGGGAATCAATCACCTGGAAACGGCAGCGGGTTACGGTTGCAGCGAGGAATATCTTGGCGCGGCCCTTTCGGCTGGTTTGTCTGTCGATCGATCGCGCCTCCACGTCACTACAAAAATTTCCCCAACCGAGGATGCAGCAGCAATGGAACGCTGCATCGACGCATCCCTCAAACGCCTGAATTTAGACTATATCGATTGTCTGGCAATTCACGGTTTGAATACTTGGGAACATTTGGCGATTGTGCGATCGGCCACAGGCTGTATGCAAGCGGTACGCAAAGCCCTCGCCGATGGTCGCATTCGGCACGTCGGCTTTTCGACTCACGGGCCTCTGGATGTGATTTTGGCTGCAATCAATACAGATTTGTTTGAATTTGTCAACCTGCATTATTACTATTTTTTTCAGCGCAACGCCCCGGCAATTGAACTCGCCAAAGACAAAGATATGGGCGTTTTCATCATTTCCCCAGCCGATAAAGGAGGGCAACTCTACACGCCCCCGGAAACTCTCGCACAATTGTGCTCGCCTTTCTCGCCTTTAGAGTTGAACTATCGATTTTTACTTAGCGATACTAGGATTGGGACTTTGAGTGTGGGCCCTGCAAATGCCACAGAATTAGAGCAACCCCTGAAATATTGCGATCGCGACTTTCCCCTCACCAACGCCGAAATCGCTGCGTTCGATCGGCTAGAATCGGTTATTGCAGCCACTTTGAAAACCGACAAATGCAGCCAGTGCTATGCCTGTTTGCCTTGCCCGGAAAACATCAACATTCCCGAAGTATTGCGACTCCGCAATCTCGCCGTCGGGTGCGACATGACTGACTTTGGCAAATACCGCTATGCCATGTTTGAAAATGCCGGACACTGGTTTCCCGGCAGCAAAGGCAACCGCTGCACCGATTGCGGCGAATGTTTGCCCCGGTGTCCCGAAGAGTTAGACATCCCAACCTTGCTCAAAGATACTCACCAGCGACTCGGTGGCAAAGCAGGCAGGCGGTTGTGGGATTGAAAAAAAGGTGTGAAGCAGGGAAAAGGTCGATCGAGCGTATCTAAGTGTTGCAATAATTACGCTAAACTTTGGTTTAAACTGACATCTTGCACCATTCTCCAGAACAGGCAAGATCCCTGTTCCACAAAGAATTAATTTCTTGTGGGGAGTAGGGGTTGGGCAGGAGAGCCCGCCCATAAAAACCTTATTGAAAATGGTGCAACATCTCTGTTTAACTAAATTTACGATACAGTCGATCGATCAACTACTTCGTTTTACGACTGTATGGAGGAGCATCCCGATTTTGCAAAAAGCGTTTTTGAGGAGCGAGTATCTTGCACAGCAAAGCCTACATCTAACCGCGAACACTCCTGTGAAAGCACTCATTTGGATGCTCCCAACACACTTTAAATAGGAGCCGACTATTATATGTAAAAACAACTAAATAACACCATCTGATTCAACAGCTAGAAACCGATTTATTTGAGAATACCCCAGTCATTTTCTTGCTGGGTTGGCGGCGAGAGGCAACAATTTTATGATGAGTGATTAACCGAACTCGATATAAAATCTAAAATCGTTCAACTGAGCACTCACGCCGAAGTCTAAAATCTAAAATCTAAAATCTAAAATCTAAAATCTAAAATTGATCGCCTGTCATCTATAACCGATCCCGCATCTACTACTATGGCTCATACTCAGTTAAACGACAGCCAGCAAAATTGTCTGCAGCAAACTAAAGTTGCGACTTCCGAAAGAAGATTGAAAGCAGCTTTCAAGCCGTGTACCTACAACTTATCTGTTACCAGAAAACAGCTAATCGGACTGCTGACTTTACAAACAATCTTGCCCGTCGGACTAACGGCTGCAGCACTTTGGCTAACATCGGCAGTTGGAAGCAATCAACTGCAAAATCAAGCTAAATCAGAACTGAGCCTTAGTGAAATTAACTACAATCTCAAACTCGATCGCGCCGCCGACCGTTTGCAAAACTCCTCTGACAGCAAAACGATCGCCCAAATAGCCTTAGCTTACAACAGCGGTAAAAAAGTATCAGATTTGCAAAAATCTGTCAAGCAAATTATAGAAAATCAAGTCACAACAGGGGAAATAGACAGCGCGGCATTAGTTGGAAAAAACAGGCAGATAGTGGTTAGCGTCAACTCTAACCAGAAGGGAAAAAGTTTTAACCTGCAAAAAATAGTCGATCGAGTATTCGCTACAAAAGAGCCAATTACCGCCACCGAAATCATTGCTAAATCGGAAGTTCAGGAACAATTGGGATCTTTGCCGCCCGGAAAGGGATCTCGCCCTGTTCTCCTCCACTACGCAGCAATTCCCATAAAAGATCCCAAAAATCAGACCGTGATTGCTGCCTTAGTTTTAGGAGAAATTATCAGCCCAACTTCGGCAGTTGCTAGCACCGAAACCCTCAATTTACAGGGCGGGGGATATCAGGCTATCTACGCACCGCTGGCTGACGGCAAATTTGTTTTGGCAAGTTCGCAAGCAGTTACCAAAAACCAACAGTTACCAGACTTGCTGGCAGAGAAATCGCTGCTGACATCTGCACTCGCAGCAGGCGGCAAACCAGTCGCCGGAAACGTACAAACAGGCAGTCAAACTTATGCTGTAGCTGCCAAATCCCTTGGCAATTTAGCCGGAAAACCAGCCGCAATTTTAGTGCGATTCATCCCCAAAACATCAATAGAAACTTGGGGGGGCAATAACTGGCTGCTGGCAATGTCTGCGGCTGCCGTTATCCCGTTCGCCTTGGGAGTTGCCGTCACCCGCCGAATTGCCAAACCCGCTAACTCAGATTTATCAACAGCAGAGGGGAATTGGGCATTTAACTCCAGCGCCGAACCGCAGCGATCCCGGAAGTTTGATCTCATTTATGACAATTTAAATTTCGGCGAATTTCCAGATTTATTTCCCAAAAAATCGAGTTTAGATGGTAAATTAGCGGTCGATTTTCGATATAAAAAATTGGCTGACGATCGCCAAATCGCAAATCCCCACATACCGCTCGCTTTCCAACCCCTAGAATTGCCCGAAAACTCCGTCTCAAACCAGTCGCGGCAGGTAAATACAGAAAATACAGAATTAGAAAAAAGCGCGATCGCCTTAAATCAAGTCCAGGAAGCTTGGCAAGACTTAAATCGCCTCAACTGGGAATTGCAGCCAGAAATACTCGATCGCCAAAACACTCAAAAAGCCCTGCGAAAGAGCGAAGCACTACTGCAAGCTATTTTAGACAACTCAACAGCAGTAATTTACATCAAAGACCTTGACGGAAAATACCTGCTCACCAACCGCCATTTTGACAATTTGTTCGACATCGCAAAAGAGCAAATAACAGGGAAAACCGACGGCGATATTTTTCCCCAAGACAAAGCAGCAGCCCTGCGAGAAAATGACCTGAAAGTTCTCGAATCCTCCTCGCCCCTAACCCTCGAAGAAATCATTCCTCAAGACGACGGCCCGCACACTTATATTTCTCTGAAATTTCCCCTCTGCAACTCCGAAGGTAAAGCTTATGCAGTCGGTACAATTTCTACAGATGTGAGCGATCGCAAACTTGCCGAACGCACCCTAGAAAAAGCCAAAGCAGAACTAGAAATAGAAGTCGAACAGCGCACCCTATTCCTCAAACAAGCCAACGAACTCTTGCGGTTTGAACTCGCCGCCAGAGTCCGCGGCGCCATCACAGTCAGACAAATGACGGCTCAAGTAGCCCGACACGCCAGAACAGTTGACGGCATTCTCGGTGCTTCTCTTGACCTAATTTTTCTAGTAGATCGATCGGGGAAATACACCTATGTCAGCCGCACCGCGGCTCAAGCTGCCGGCATGAACCCCAGAGAAATGATTGGCAAAACCTGGCAGGAATTAGGCTGGCCACCAACAATTATGCAGCGGGTTCACCAAGAATGCCAGGGCATATTTGCCACAGCCGAACCCGTCAAAGGCGAAGTAATTGTCCCCACGGCAAACTGGGGAACCCGCGACTACGAGTACATTCTCAGCCCGGTATCGGCGACAGACGGCAGCGTCGAAGCGGTGGTGGCGACACTGCGGGATATCACCGAACGCAAAGACGCTGAGGAAGCATGGCAGTTGGCTAAAGAAGCCGCAGAACTCGCCAACCGCGCCAAGAGTGCTTTTCTGGCAAACATGAGCCACGAGTTACGCACTCCCCTCAACGCGATTATCGGCTACAGCGATATGCTAGCGGAAGATGCCGAAGAGTTAGGCAACTTACAGGTAGTCTCGGATTTAGACAAAATTCGCACTGCTGGCAAACACTTGCTGCGCCTAATTGACGACATTCTAGACATTTCCAAAATTGAAGCTGACAAGATGGAGATTTACCTCGAAAGCTTCGATGTTGGAGGCTTAATCGAGGAGGTGGTAACAACTATCAAACCGCTAATGGATAAAAACGGCAATACTTTGGAAGTATTGAGTTCTGACAATATCGGCGCCATGCACGGCGATTTGATGAAAGTGCGACAGGTAATGCTGAATTTGCTCAGCAATGCTGCTAAATTTTCTGCTAATGGGGCGATCGTACTTACTGTCGAAAGAATTACCAGTGAAGAATTAAAAAATAAATATCAACCGAAAGTTGCTCAAATGTTAATTTTGGATGCAGATTTTTTAATTTTCCGAGTGACGGACACGGGCATCGGCATGACACCAGAACAGCAAGAGCGACTGTTCCAACCTTTTACTCAAGCGGACAATTCAACTACTCGCAAGTACGGGGGTACTGGTTTGGGACTGACTATCAGTCAGCGTTTTTGTCAGATGATGGGCGGCGATATTGAAGTTACTAGCGAGTTAGATTGCGGTTCTACTTTTACTGCTTGTCTGCCTGCTTCATTGTTTAGGCGATCGGAATTTTAACATGACAGTATCTACGGGAAATATATAAAAAAGAAAATACTAATTATGAAATACGATGTTGATACCCGCAGGCATGGCATTTTGACAAAAAGTTTATTTTTGTTCGCGATCGCCTGTTATGCGTGCCTCGGAGCCTTGCTCTGCGAGCAATCTGCGGCTTTTTCCCAGGAGCCTGTCTGCCCGACTGGCAGCGCTGCTAATTTCCCGTCGCCCCCGCTTTCGCAAACCGAAAAAAGCGTGCCGAGTCTGTGGTTAGCTCAAAAACTCTTTGGCGGAAAATTGCTCGATCGCTGGTTTGTCGATCCCGGCAATACTTGGGTAATTATCATAGTCAATCGCCAACTTTGGAGTTTGCTCGATTATATGGAACGCTATCAGTTTGTTAACCGCTTTGGCACTGTCGCCAACGATTATGGTTACAATGTGCGAGTTTGCAACCGTCAAGGCACTGCTTTGGCAGTTTATTCGTGCAAGGGCGATCGGCTTAACTGTCGGATTGAGTTAGAATCTCTCTCAAATCCAGGTCTTCGAGGAGGGGTGAAAGGCTTTTAGATTAGTGTCCTTACAAGAGTTAGGACACGGCGCCGTGCCTTTGGGAGTGTCAACTTAAGGTCAAACCCATAGTCCGGCAAGGGTTGAAACCCCTGCCTCAAAGCTAAAGTCGTCTGAAGACGACTAATGAGTTCTTCAGTCCTCTTTGAGAGGACTTTAGCTATTAGACAGGGGTTTCAACCCCTGGCGGGCTCGCGGGATGACTGTAATTTAACTTCTCACTACTTGCCGAATTTCTTGCCAGAGCGATCGATACAGCGAAATGCCCGCATCCCCAAACGGCAGCAGAAAGTCGCTAGCAGCAAGAATCTTAGCATCCGGCAACAACACAGAATTAGTGCGAACAGCTTCCGGTAAATCTTCGGGTTTCATGCCGACAATTATCGGCGAACTAGCCTTAGCCAGCAAAGATAATTGAGGAGCAACCCGAGGCTGCAAGCAAAAATCAATCCATTTCTCCACTAAAGAAACTGGATTCCCTGATGCTGGTTGTACCCACAAATCTGTCCACAGTGCAGTTCCCGAAACTGGAATTACTAAAGCAATATCCTTTTGAGTTTGCAGCAGCGGCAGCAAGTCCCCAGAGGAACCTACTGCCAACCAAGTATCGCCTAAAATTAATGGTTGCAGGTAAGCGTCCGAACTATAAAGTTTAACTTGTTGGTGCAGATTTGCGAGTTCTTTTTTGAGATTTGGGACTTGATCTAATTGCTGCGTATTGTAAGATTTTCCGAGTTTTTTTAATGTTAAACCGATAACTTCTCTGGCACTGTCTGGCAGAGAAATTCGATCGCGTAATTCGACTCGCCACAAGTCTTTCCAATCTGTCGGAGTCCACCCCAAAGCCTTAAATTTGTCGGTTCGATAGGCAATTACCGTACTTCCCCAGCGGTAAGGTGCAGCCCACACTTTACCTTGAGGATCTAATTTACCCTCATCGTTGCGCCTGACGAGTTTTTGCCATCTTTCGGGCAATTGTGACCAATTAGCAAACTTACCAGGATCGATCGGCTTAATCAATTTTTGCCGAATTGCCAAAGTCAGCCAGTAATCTCCCAACATCACCAAGTTAGCTTGATTTTTTGATTCGGGAACCCGTTTCCACTCCTGCAACAGGGCGAATAATTCTTTTAATTGTGCTTCTTGCGTTACCTGTAAAAGCGGAGACGGTTGTACATCGCGCCTAAATTTGCTTACCAGTTGGGCCGGAATACCGTTTTTGAGCGATCGAATTTTGAGAATCGGCTTCGAGTCGCACCCTGCCGCCAATTGACTTAAAGTTAGGGTGGCGGCCCCCAATAGCAAAGACCTTCGTTTCACCTGTCAATCCGCTTTTCTAAATATTGACCCATCGTTTTGTGTTCTACAGCCGGGGAAATAATTGTTTGTCGAGTCCGGTAGTGGGCGCCGATTTGTCTTATTTCTTTTTCAAACACAGAGCCATTGTACTCGGTTCTGCTGCCAAGAGAGTCTGTTTGACCGAAAGCATCCAGGATACAATCCCCCGAATTTATCCATGGGATCAATTCTAAAATCTAAAATCTAAAATCTAAAATCTAAAATCTAAAATCTAAAATCTAAAATCGCGCAATCGATTGGCTCTTGCCCTGATTTTACCTTCTACATTGTCGATCGAGCTTTCCGATGCCGAAAACTCCGTCAACTTAACGCCTAATTTCTGTGCTGCAAGTTACTTTGAGCCAGTTTTGCTCGTCAGCCCGGTCGATCGACTGCATCTGTGTTACATTTTTTAATATAACGAAACAACGAGAGCGCTGCCATCTGCCGTTAGATGACGCTTTTTACACAACCGAAGTGAAAAACTATTTTTATATCGGCGACAGATTAATAACTAAAAAAACTAAAAACCAATTTATCTAAATCCTGAAAGCACTAGCGAGAGCGAAGTCAATCTAATAGGACGCTCTGCCATCCGACTCTCAGAAACCCGACGTTTTATCTCTGATTCAAGGTTTGAACGAAGTATGGAGGTTAACCAACCCGGTTCCTGTGTCCAAGACTATGTAAAACCTAAAATCTAAAATCTACAATCGACTCACGAATGGCGAGCGATTATCTTCAGGCTGGCTCCCTAAATCTACCGTCAGAATTAGAAACACAACAATTACGTCAAAAATTAAATAATTTAGTGATAAATCCAAGTTATGTAAAGATTTACCTAAAATGTAAAGATATTAAGTTACGAGCCAAAGGATAATTGTATGGAAGCGCTCCGCCAGCAAGTTACAGTATTGAGCCAACAAGTCGAGGCCCTCTACAAACTCATAGAAAACCTCAATGAAAAGCTCTTGGAGTCGGCCAAGGAGACGAAGCTGACTCAGCAACAGAGAAACGATCGCTCTGGAACGCTAGGAAATGATCAAACCTCCCCCTATCAAAGCTACAGCAGTCTCGACGGCCTCCTCGAACACAAAGACATACTGTTAGATGACAGCTACTTCGACAAAAATTCTCAAAGCCTGGAAAAAGAGCTGAGCGCTGAGATTCAAATCCAGCGCTTAACAGCTCAGCTAACAGCAGCTTACAATCGAATTGCAGCCTTGGAAGAACAGT
The DNA here is from genome assembly GCF_036705565.1 of Microcoleus sp. AT8-B5. Taxonomy (NCBI): domain Bacteria; kingdom Bacillati; phylum Cyanobacteriota; class Cyanophyceae; order Oscillatoriales; family Microcoleaceae; genus Microcoleus; species Microcoleus sp. AT8-B5. The sequence continues at coordinate 1,752 of NZ_JAUBUY010000041.1, read as the reverse complement.
TGCTCTCCAAAAGAATGCACTCGCAACATCTAGGCGGGCCTAATTAAATATTGCTACCGGGTATCGGGTATTAATTTCAGAAAAAATACAATTTGCGTCGATTTATGCTCGTCTACTTATAGAGTGATTGTAGGGAGTTTTTGGTCTCGCACAAGTAGGATGGAAATAGCATATTAAGGCGAGATTTGGTATAGAAATAGCAATCCTCTTTGTTTGGTGAACAAGATTTTTTTTGATGAACCGCAGAGGGCACAGAGGGCGCAGAGAGAGAGCAGAAAGAGCACAAAGAGCACAAAGAGCACAAAGAGCAGAAAGAGAGAAGTTCGCAAATCCGGGATCGATTGCTATAACTACGTACTTAATTTTTAACTTCACACCGCGAGGCTAAAGCTTCAACAGCGTGGAGGAGTTGAGTTGGAGTCCAATTTGCAGTCAAGCCACTGGCGATCGCACACGATCCCGCACCGACCCCTTCTTTAACATAGCCGCGATCGTAAGCTTGCAGTTGCCCGTAGCGAGAACCCGCAAAACTTAGCTGCGCGGCGAACAGAGGCACACCGCCGATATCATTAGCCAGTCCTACAGTGTCTCCTGTAGGGTCTTCGGCTACCCAGCGCGTAGTCCCCACCGCAACTTGTTCGGGACACCATAGCAGAGCATATTCACGGGCTAAGGCTTGCATCAAAGCGTATACTGCCAGCATTTGCGTACCCCCGGCCAGAAGCACCCCGCAAGTCCGACTCGCGGCGATCGCCATTCCCGCCACCGCTATTTGCATCGGATCGCCCACCGCCGCTACCAATTCTAGGGGAGTGCTGTTTTGTCCGTTAATTTCCCACTCAGCATTATTGAGTCCCGCTGTCACCGCAGCCAATTTTTGAGCGTGATTGCAGCGAGGATGAGAACTATTCACTTTGCCTGCCGCTGCAATACCCAAACCCATTAACACGCCCAAAGCAGTAGTCGTTCCCCCAACTACGCACTCCCCTAAAATTAAATAGCTGCCATTAGTTTGAGCAGCCAATTTAGCTCCCCAAATTAATCCTTGTTCGAGCAAATGTTTGACTGTTTCGAGTTCTAAAGCATTGCCAGAAATCAGACACTTTGCCGGAGTGCCGCCCAAATCAATTGCAGGTACGGTAGGTGGGAGGGGCAAACCAGCATTAAATAGGTAAAGCGGCAGTTCCAAAGCTTCGACTACAGCGCGAGATATCAGTACCGGCGAGGCACCCGCTTCTAGGGGCGGCAAAGGATATTGGGGCGACGGTTGGGGGCCGTTATACAAAAATTCTGCATCGGCTAAACAAGTAAATTGTCGATCGTGCGGGGTTGCTCCTGCTGCTGAAATCCCCGGAATTAAGCCTGTCGCGGTAAATCCTAACACGCAGGCAAATATCGGTTTTCGTCCTCGATAGCGATCGAGCCATCGCTGCCCCTGTTCAATTTCTGTATAAATACCAATCATAAATTAGTCATTAGTCAGTAGTCAGTAGTCATTAGTCAGCAGTCATTAGACCTCTGCAATAATTATTGTGGAACAGGCATCTTGCCTGTTCAAGACTTGCTTTGCAGGAGAGGTCTATTAGTTATTAGTCATTAGTTATTTAGTAGCCATTAGCAATTAGCAATGCCCGATGCCCCATGCCGCATGCCCCAGGCCCAATAACTACTCTTCTTGACACTCCCCTGGCTAAAGCCGAGGGGATTCTTGATTCGCAGAATCAACTTGCCGATGCAGAATTACTTCAACAT
>NZ_JAUBUY010000003.1:287603-290086 GCF_036705565.1 Microcoleus sp. AT8-B5 | reverse complement strand
CTCTGTATTCTCTCCCTCTGCGTTCTCTGCGCCCTCTGCGGTTAAATCATTCCGATACAACCGGAAACGATATCATTCCTTAGAAGCGATATTTTATGACAATAATCGCCCGATTGATGATAGCTTGACTGTCGCACCTACTTATATCATTTCCGGTAACACCGTAATGATGTTGACTGTTGACGGTTGACTGTTGACGCCGTGAACAGTCAACTCTAATTTACTATTCCGAAGCTGCAACCGGAATTGATATAATTCATCTGCGTTAATCTGTGTTAATCTGCCTGTATCTGCGGTAAAAACAAGAAAATTGCTTAACCGCAGATGACAATTAATTGACGCTGATTCACGCTGATGCAGAGAAGAGATAGATGAATAATCCCGATGCTAACAGATTTGATATTAATTGTTAAATCTAAAATCTAAAATCTACAATCGACTCACCAAAGTTCAAGATTCCCAAGGGCGACTGGGGAGTCAACTCTAAAATCTAAAATCTAAAATCTAAAATCTAAAATTGACTGACTTTCCTGGCTTGAATCTATCAAAAGAGGGAACTTTTTTAACAGCTCATCGGTGGATAACCTCTATCTAGAGAACGGTTCCGCCGATCGCTCAAATCGAGTAAAAATAGAAGGTCACATCTCCTTTTGTATTCTATGAAACTGAATTATTTTACGAAACGGCTTTCGACTTTAGGGCGCTTGATGGCTACAACAGTCCTTTGCGTGTCAGCGATGGCCTTCGTTTGGTCTGGTGCGTTCTTCTCCAACACCGCAGCAATGGCTTCTCCTGCTGTAAACTCGATCGCAGCAGCAGATGCGGGCGATGCGGTTCAAGAAAAAGCTAGCAAAGATGCTGGACGAGCCAAGAACTTCATCCGAGATACAGAAGAGAAGGTTAAGGAAGCTGCCAAGACAAATGCTGCTAAAGTCGATCGAGCATCGGAGGATGGTAGTGTCGTAGAGCGCAAAGCTAAGAAAGATGCGGCCACAATTGAGAAAAGAGCATCGGAAGATTCAGCTCGGACTCAGGAAGCAGTAGATAATACCAAGAATGCTGTAGAGCGCGCTGTTGACGGCATCAAGGATGTTTTTAGCAAGTAGACAATAAATTAAGTAGGTAAGCGCAAAAAAACAATAATATCTTGCAGGGGCTTGTAGGGGCGGCTTTAGGGCTTATCTACAGTAAGGGCGAGTCATCGTTGCAGAACCCGCCCTCTCCCAAGTAATGTTTATTTGTACTTACTTACTTACTTACTTGAAACTGAAAGATTGATGTACATTGACCAAGACCTCTAGACGGCTCGTGTAAGCGACCCCAAGCCCTTCTTTAAAATTGCCGCAAAAAGCGCAAATCGCTAGCATAAACCCGGCGAATATCGTCGATTTCATAAAGTACCATTGCGAACCGCTCGACACCAAAACCGGCCGCAAACCCAGTATATTTTTCGGGATCTAAACCGACTCCTTTAAGAACATTAGGATCGACGGTTCCGCAGCCCAAAACTTCCAGCCATTTGCCGTTCCACTGCAAATCTACTTCGGCAGAAGGTTCGGTAAAAGGAAAGTAACTCGTGCGAAAACGAATCGGCAAATCTTGTCCGAACATTTGTCGCAAAAACTCTTTAATCGTGCCTTTCAAGTCAGTAAATGTCAGACCTTCACCAATTGCTAAAAGCTCAATTTGGTGGAAGACTGCTGCGTGAGTAGCATCAACAGTATCGCGGCGGTAAACGCGGCCGGGAGAGACAATCCGAATCGGCGGTTTGTGCTGTTCCATGTAGCGAATTTGCACTGATGATGTCTGAGTCCGCAGTAAGTCGCCGCCTGGTAGGTAAAATGTATCTTGCATATCCCGCGCTGGGTGGTCTGGCGGGGTGTTCAGCGCCTCGAAGTTGTAATAATCTGTTTCCATTTCCGGGCCGTTGGCGACGGTGTATCCCAGGCCGACAAAGATATCCAGAGCGCGGTCTATGACGGCGTTTAAGGGGTGAACGCGGCCTTGGGGGCGAAAAATCCCCGGCATGGTGACATCGATGGTTTCTGAGGCTAATTTGGCTTGGATTTGGGCGGTTTGGAGGGCGGCGCGTTTGTCTTCTAAATCTGCTTGCAGGGCTTCTTTGACTGTATTGGCGATCGCCCCTACTTTGGGCCGCTGGTCTGGCGACAGTTTGCCCATCATGCCTAAAATTTGAGAGAGTTGGCCTTTTTTGCCGAGGTAGCCGAGGCGCAACTGTTCGAGTTGTTCGAGGGTATTGGCACTGGCGATCGCACTTTTGGACTCTTGGCCGAGGGTTTCTAGTTGAGTTTCAATGTCGCTTAGCTGGACAGTCATTTTGATTTTAGATTTTAGATTTTAGATTTTAGATTGATGGCTGTTTTGGGCCAAGTTGAGTTTAGCGCAATTTTGGCTCGACAGCCTTGTTGATTTTAGATTTTAGATTTGAGATTTTAGATTGATGGCTGTTTTGGGCCAAGTTG